>CAIUMO010000001.1 GCA_903900345.1 uncultured bacterium
CACCTCCACAGGTGTGGAGTTTCGAGCTTTTTAACTTACCAAAATAAAATAACTATCTTTCGATAGTTATTTTATTTTGGTACGCGAGAGAGGACTCGAACCTCCACACCTTGCGGAACCAGCACCTGAAGCTGGCGTGTCTACCATTCCACCACTCGCGCATATCATTCTTGCACGCCAGCGTGTCTACGATTATTCATAGGCACCACTCGCGCACAAGCATAGACCACTATCAGCATAGCGTTACTGAACAGATTATTCAATGCTTTCAGTGGTTATTCTTCGGGCGAATACTTGGCAAAATCAGCTAAGTTATAGTCAGGGTTTAGGTCGGCAACCAGTGTTTTTAGGTCAGACTTTTGTTTAACGCCTGGGTTTAGTGTGCCATATGGATCGAAGGTAGTGCGAATTTGTGTGTAAAGATCCGCTAACGATTCACTTAAGTGATTGTAAGTTGCTGTTGCCTTAGTACGGCCTTCGCCTGAATCAGCATTTAGACTGCCGCCAAATTTACTGACAAGCTCGGCGTAATCTGATATCAGCTTAAAGACTTTTTGTTTGTCACTTACAGAATGTAATTGTAGTAATGGGCGGGCATTAATGACGCCGTTAAGCCAACCGATATGGAAAAGCAATTCAACATGGTGTTTATCAGCCAATTCACCTAAGGCAATAACAAAACCTTCACGTTGGTCAACTGGAATTGACGCCCCGTTAATTAGTGGGGGCATTGATTCATTGTCGGTGTCAGGTTGCAAAATAAGCGCGCTAACACTACTGATAGCGTTAATCTCATCATCTGTATGATCTTTGTTGGTAAATACTTTTATCTTTAACTTGGAAAGTTTCTTAAGGGCATGCTTGAATTTTCGGTTTCTGGCTCGATCGCCAAAATCATTAAAACTAATCAAAAGAACAGCGCTGGTAGTATCTGGGAACAAGAATTTCTTGCCGTAATCAGACTGCGCTTTGCTAAAGATACGTCCATCTATGATTTGAAGTGAAGCTGGTTTTAGTGATGTTAACAACTTGGCGGTATCAAAGGCTGACTCATTACTATCGAATGCGGCGACAATTGTTGACGCTTCGTTATTATAAAAATCAGGTTTCAATATAATTTCCGAGATGATTCCAAGTGTTCCTTGGCTACCAACAAAAAGTGGCGTTAGGTCAAATGATCCATCGTGCTGTTTGACCTTGGCGATGCCTGAATGAACAGAGTTGTCTGGACTATTTGTCGAAATTTCATCACTGATTAATTGCGCGTTATCTTCGATTAGGCCATCGATTTTACGATAAATTTCACCCTCAAAAGTTTGTAGGCCTTTCTTTTTATCGAGTTCGTGACGATTAATACGTTTAGACTCAATTAAGTCACCATTAGCGAGGACAACTTCTAGTCGAATCACTGAATCGCCAGTTAAACCTGGACGGCCCGAGATTGTACCACCGACATTATTAGCGATTGATCCGCCAATTGTGCTGTAATTTGAAGAGTTTGGGAAAGAGGGGATAATCAGACCGTGTGATTTTAGCACTTCATTAGCGACTTCAAAACTTGTACCTGGTTGAACATGAATGAATTGGTCTTTATTCCTTAGATTCAGGTAGAGAATGTTATTTAAATGAGCGGCTGTATTAATAATTATGCCTTTGCCAATAGCTGCTCCGGTTTGGTTAGATCCGCCGCCACGTGCTGTGATCGGCATGACATGACCTTTTTCGGCTAGTTGCCAAGTAAATCTGGCAACCTTGCGAATATCGTTGGTTATTCGAGGATGAACTATGATTTCTGGAGTGATATTTAGGATACTGCCGTCCCGAGAGAACTTCTGTCTAATCGACTTTGAGCTAGTGGCTTCTCCCAAGATATGCTCATTGAGATATTGTGCAATTTTATTCATTACCCTTATTCATCTCCCTAAATCATTACTGTATCAATCATAACACAAGCAACATGACGTCCATAGATTAATTATTTTGTTCTACAGGATATATTTGATATAATATGCAAGTACTAAAAATGCGCGAGTGGTGGAATGGTAGACACGCCAGCTTTAGGAGCTGGTGCCGTAAGGTGTGGAGGTTCGAGTCCTCTCTCGCGTACCAAATAAAATAACTATCGAAAGATAGTTATTTTATTTTGGTATGGTTATTTAAACAGTTTTTCTGATTTGATCTTTGCGAATCCGAATAAGTAGATTATTTCTAGGATACCGAGTGTGTTGACGAACAGCATTAATATAAACCAAATATTTTCGCCTCGGCGAGCGGCGTGCCAAAGGGCTAGGCCTTTCCAAAAAGCTGACCATACCAAGGCCACGAATAATATAAAGATTGCTCCGCCGCCGATTTGCGCTAATTCAAGGTTTCTCATAGATATTCTCCTCTGTTATTTATGTCATAATTATATCACGGTAATATAGTTATGTTAAAGTTAGTGAATAAAATAGGGGTTTATCTTGGATAAAGTTGTAATTAAATTAGTGAAAACAAAAAGCACTGTTACTGTGCCGAAATATCAAACTGAACATGCAGCTGGTATGGATTTACAGGCTTGTTTGGACGCATCGATTGTCATCAAGCCACTAGAAAGATTAATGATTCCGACTGGATTGACTATTGAACTACCGATAGGTTACGAGGCGCAAATCAGGGCGCGCAGCGGCCTGGCGATTAAAAACGGCATTACAATTATTAATCCTGTCGGCACCATCGATGCTGATTATAGGGGTGAAATTGGTGTTTTATTGATCAATTTAAGTAATGAGTCATTTACGATCGAACCAGGTATGCGTATCGCCCAGATGGTAGTTGCTAGGTACGAACAGGCAGTTTGGCAGGAAGTCGGTTCGCTAAATGAAACAGAGCGTGGCGAAGGTGGTTTGGGCAGCACTGGTCTTTAAGTTATAATGTAACTATGGATAAACCAGAAGTTGGCGTTGGACCACACGAAAAGCCTTGGCCAACTGGCTCTAAATACGATGTCGATCTGCTTGAGAATGGCGACAGACGTAATGTCTTGGATAAATATCGATATTGGACAGCCGAAGCTATCAAGGCTGACCTGGACAAGACACGCTCGTCGTTGCATGTCGCTATCGAGAACTGGCAACACGATCTAAATATTGGCACAATTGTTCGGGCTGCTAATGCCTTTAACGTTGAAGCCGTTCACATTATTGGCAAGCATCACTGGAACCGTCGTGGAGCGATGGTAACCGATAAATATATGAATATTATTTATCACAGTACGGTTGTTGGTTTTACCGAGTATATGAAGATTGATAATCGCAAGATTATTGCGATTGATATTGTTGCCGGAGCAGTTCCGTTGTCTAAAACTAATCTACCAGCCAGGTCCGTCTTGGTTTTTGGCGGTGAAGGGCCTGGTTTGAGCGCCGAGATTCAACAGGTGGCTAAAAAGACAGTTATGATCGAGCAATTTGGTTCAACCAGATCCGTCAACGTTGGAGTCGCTGCTGGTATCGCGATGTATGTTTGGGTCCAGCAACATATTTTGAAGTATTAGTTTTTCTGCCGTCCGCCCTCACTTACTTCCTTCCTTCCAAACAGCACACTCTACTAGGTACGCTTTCGCCCGTTACAATCTAACGGGGAAAACGTAGCCTATGGCGTTCGGCTGGGCCTGGTGGCCCACAGTCTGTTTAGAAGGAAGTAAGTGATATCATACGTATCTTAATTTATTTTCAAAATTACAACTCTTGGCCAACGCTATCAGTTTTGGTTTGCTAAGTATGCGTTCAACGCCACTTGGTTCATCCCAACCGGATGTGCCGGTAGGCAGCCGAACGCCACGTGCTAACCTGAAAAGGTTACACGTAGAGTGGCCGGTTGGGTGAACTTAGTGGCGGTGAACGATAGGAAAGAAGATTATGACCTCCTTTCATATTGTAATAAACAGATAAAAATGTAAAAATTATATTAATGACTAATCTATCAACTCAACCATACAAAGGCACTCGGGATTATTATCCTGAAGATAAACGAATACAAAATTATATTTTTTCGGTATGGCATAAAGTTTCAAAATCGTTTGGTTATGAAGAATATGGCGCACCGATGTTGGAGCCGCTTGAGGTTTATGCCGCTAAAAGTGGCCAAGAGATAGTTAACGAACAAACCTACAGTTTTACTGATCGCGGTGATCGAGTTGTGGCGATTCGTCCCGAAATGACGCCAACAATCAGTCGCATGGTAGCGGCACGCCGTCAGGAATTAGCTTATCCGGCTCGTTTGTATTCAGTAGCTAACTTTATGCGCTACGAGCGACCTCAACGCGGCCGTGAGCGTGAATTTTGGCAGTTAAATGTTGATATTTTTGGTGCTGATGGATCAAACGCCGAGGCCGAGATTATTATTTTATCTAGCTATATCATGAAAGAATTTGGCGCTAAATCGGCTGATTACACTATCAAGATCAACAATCGCAAATTGATTGATTTTACGATGAAGCAGTATCTGGGTCTTGATGACGGCCAAGCGGAAGCCATGATTAAGCTGTTCGATCGCAAAGACAAGATCAGCAGTCAAGATTTTACTGATCAAGCCGGTGAGATATTAGGTGATCAAGCTGAAACTGGTTTAAGCAAAATTAATCAGCTTTTGAGTGTAGCTAAAATAGCTGATTTGCCAGCCGAGATTCGGGATAATTCTAGCGTCGAAGAAATCAGCCAAATGTTTAAATTATTAGATCAATCTGGGGTTGATAATTATATTTTTGACATTACATTGATGCGCGGTTTTGATTATTACACCGGTATGGTATTCGAAGTTAATGACAATCACCCTGACAACAATCGCGCCTTGTTTGGCGGTGGACGTTATGATGGCCTGGTTGGTCTGTTTGGCGCTGAGCCTATATCGGCTGTTGGTATGGCGCCTGGTGGCACGATGATGGAGAACTTTTTGGCAGTTCATGAACTATTGCCAAAATTACGTTCTTTGACTAATGTTTATATTGCCGCTTTGGGTGACACGGTGGCCGAAGCAAATAAAATTGCTAGTCAACTGCGTGCAGCTGGCATTAATGCCGAACTTGATTTCTCTGGCCGTAAACTTGATAAACAACTGAAAGTCGCTTTCAAAAAAGAGATTCCGTATGTTTTGTTTGTCGGCGAAGAAGAGGTCAAGACCGGCGTTTACGCATTAAAAGATATTATAAATTCAAACGACTTCAAGCTAGATTTTGCTGGTATTGTTGATCAAATTAAGGAGTAACCATGAAAACATCTGTAAAAAATATATCTGACACCAAAGTTGAGTTGACTATCACATTAGACGCTGAAAGTTTAGCGATTGCCGCCCAAACGGCTGCTGCTAAATTAGCTCGTGATATCAAAGTTCCTGGCTTCCGTAAAGGTAAAACACCTATTGCCGTCGCTACCAAGAATATTGATCCAATGGCGCTTCAAGAACAGACGATGAACGATGCTATCAGCAAAGCCGTCGCTGAAGCCTTTTTGCAAAACAACATCCAAGCCCTAGACCGTCCGATGGTTGATATCAAAAAGTTTGTTCCTGGCGAAACCCTGGAATTTACAGCCGTAGCTGAAATCTTGCCAGCAATCAAATTAGGCAATTACAAAAAGCTAAAAGTTTCAGCTGAAAAGATTGTTGTTAGCGACAAAGATATCGATGAAGTAGTCGATCGTATGCGACAAGGTTTTGCTGAAAAAGCCGAAGTTCAACGCGCCGCCAAAGATGGCGATGAGACCGTGATTGATTTTATTGGCAAAAAGGACGGCGTTGCTTTTGATGGCGGTACTGCCAGTGATTACAGCCTTAAACTTGGATCTCATCAGTTTATTCCTGGTTTTGAAGAGGGAATAGTTGGTCATAATATCGGCGAGACTTTTGATTTAGACCTAACTTTCCCGGCTGATTATGGTTCAGACGATCTAAAGGGTGCTAAGGTGGTGTTTACGACGACCTTAAAGTCAATCAAAGAAGTTGTCTTGCCTGATCTAACCGATGAGTTTGCTGCTAAAGTTGGTCCCTTTAAAACAGTTGTTGAATTAAAAGCCGATATCAAGCGTGAATTAACGACTCAAAAAGAGCGTGAATCGTCCGAAAAGCTAAAAGACGACCTAGTTAAACAATTAGTCGCTATTAGTAATGTTCCAGTGCCAGAAATTTTGGTGATTGATCAAATGAAATCAATCGAGCAAGATTTCACCAATAATCTGATGTATCAAGGTCTATCAATTGATCAATACTTGCAGAATAAGGGTTTTGAAACCAAAGAACAATGGCTAGAGGCCGAAGTCAAAGACATCGCCAAAAAGCGCGTTGAAGCTGCTTTGGCGCTGGCTGAACTTAGTAAAATTGAAAAGGTTGAAGCGACTAGCGATGAACTAGAATCTCATATTGACCTGTACAAACAACAATATGCTAAAAATCCCGAAGCTTTGAAGCAATTTGAACAACCCGAAGTTCGCCGTGACATTGCCAATCGATTATTGACCGAAAAAACCGTTGATCTGTTGGTTTTGTTGAACAAGAAGTAAATTCTATCAAAATAATCAGACCAAGGTTTTCGCCTTGGTCTTTTTGTTGTATAATAATAGTATATGAGTATAAGGAAACCTGGAAATTATCTAGTACCAACTGTCGTCGAAAAGACGTTTGACGGCGAGCGAGCTTATGATATTTATTCACGTTTACTTAACGAGCGCATTATATTCTTGGGCGAGCAGGTCAACGAACATACGGCTAATATCGTTGTTGCTCAATTACTTCATTTGGCATATGCCGACTCTAAAAAAGATATAAAACTGTATATTAACAGCCCAGGTGGCAGTATTTATGATGGTATGGCGATTTATGACACCATGCAATACATCGCGCCTGATGTCCAAACGATTGGTATTGGCTTGCAAGCTAGCATGGGTGCCTTTTTGCTGTCTAGTGGCGCCAAAGGTAAACGTTTCGCTTTGCCGCACAGTAAAATTATGATTCACCAGCCTAGCCACAGTACAAAAGGCAAGGTGACCGACATGGAAATTGACTTAAAAGAAACACTCGCTGTCAAAGAGATGCTGGCTGAGCTGCTAGCTAAAAACACCGGTCAAAAACTATCCAAGATCAAGAATGACATGGAACGTGATTATTGGATGACGCCTGCCGAGGCCAAAGCCTATGGTTTAGTTGATGAGATTATTGTAAAAGCTTAGTTTTTGCCAGTCTGGCTTCGATAATTTAATACAAATGGTGTACAGTATGAAATGGATGTTATAGATATCGAATTATATGCAACGCATAAGATTCTATCAGTGGCATTCTTTCATTCAATCCCGCCTCAAAAGCGGAACTTTCTTCAAATTAAATTTGAAAAGCTATGGCGAAGCTAGTCGTTGCGGAACATCGCAAAAAACGGAAAGTGGTAAAGAAAATTTACCAGCCATCCCAAGTAACCTTTGAATGTGAAGTGTGCTCTAAAAGGACGCGCAAAGTTCATTCAGAGTTGCCAGGTGGCGAATTTGTTTGCTCTAACGAGTGTTATAACGATTGGTTGGAGAAAAGTTTTGTTGCTGCAACAGCAGCGAGCACGGCTTAATGGCTGTGATTGAATGATTTGAGAGCAGGATTACACATTACGTGTTTTCCTGCTCAACTTTCTAGTTGAATTTTGATGACAATATTACTTGACTATTTAATGAAATTAGCTCACAATAGGTATCAAGAAGTAGTGTAGCTGCGGTTATCTGTGTACTTTTGTGTAAGTGGCATTATGCAAAGGACTGACCGTAGTTAAGGGAATCTTCGGCGCCAAAGAACCCCTATTAACTAAAAACAATTTATTGCGAGGAGTAGCATCAACTATGGCTAAAGCCAAATCTGATAGCGCTAAGCGCGTCTTTTTCACCGAAGGCGATAATGCGTTACCTCTACCAAACTTAATCTCTCACCAAAAAGACAGCTGGCGTGAATTCGTCGAAACTGGTCTAAGTGAGATTTTTGCGGAATTAAATCCGATTGACGACTATACCGGTCAAAAACTTTCATTAAGATTTAATGACTACGCTTTTCAAGATCCAAAGACTAGCGAAATCTATGCCAAAGAAAATAACTTAACATTCGACGCGCCACTACACGCTAAAGTCGAATTAATTAACAAAGTTACTGGCGAAGTCAAAGAGCAAGAAATTTATCTTGGTGATTATCCTTGGATGACTGACCGTGGTACATTCGTTATCAATGGTACTGAACGTGTTGTTGTTTCACAACTAACCCGCAGTGCTGGTGTATTCTTTACCGCTGAAAAAGCTGCTACTCGCAATTTTTATGGTGCCAAACTTGTTCCAGGCCGTGGCGCATGGCTTGAGATCGAGACCGCCTCTAACGGTGTTATTAGTGTTAAGATCGATCGTCGTCGTAAATTGCCAATTACGACACTTTTCCGCGCACTAGGCCACAGTAAAACATCAGAGATTAAAAGCCTATTTGAGGATATTGATACTGGTGAAGTTAAATATATTGATGCCACTCTCGACAAAGATCCAGCTCGTGGTTCAAACGAAGCCTTAATCGAAGTTTACCGCCGTCTACGTCCAGGTGATTTAGCAACTGTCGATAATGCTCGCAGTATGATCGAACGTATGTTCTTTGATTTCAAACGTTTTGACTATAGCCGAGTTGGTCGCTATAAACTAAATCAACGCCTTGGTCTAGAAGTTCCAAACACGACTGAAAACCGAGTTTTCCAGATTAGCGATCTAATTGCTATTGTTCGTGAAGTTATTCGTCTAAACAATACTCAAGAAAAAGCTGATGATATCGACTCACTATCTAACCGACGCGTTAAGTTGGTTGGTGAATTAGTCGCTCGTCAATTCCGTGTCGGTATGCTGCGTATGCAACGTAACGCGATGGATCGTATGAGTATGAGCGATCTTGAGAATGTGACACCTGGTCAATTAATCAACGCCCGTCCAGTTGTAGCTGCGGTGCGCGAATTCTTTGCCAGCTCACAACTTTCACAGTTGATGGACGAAACCAACCCACTAGCTGAGTTGTCACACAAACGACGCCTAAGCTCGATGGGGCCAGGTGGTCTATCACGCGAACGTGCCGGATTTGATGTTCGTGATGCTCACCCGACTCACTACGGACGCCTTTGTGTTGTTGAAACTCCAGAAGGTGCCAACATTGGATTGGTATTGAACCTGGCATCATATGCTCGTGTTAACGAATATGGTTTTATTGAAACTCCATATTTGAAGGTTGTAAAAGGTAAAGTTACCAAAGAAGTCGTTTACTTGGATGCAGCTCGTGAAGTTAACGAAGTTATTGCTGACGCCAGTGTTAAACTAAACGCTGATGGCTCATTCATTGACGAACGCGTTAGTGCTCGAAACGGAATTTTGCCAGAGCAAGTCGACGCGACTGAAGTTACCTATGTCGACGCCGCTCACAAGCAAATTCTAGGTTCATCGGCCGCTTTGATTCCATTTATCGAGAAAAACCGCGTCGACCGTTCGCTAACTGGTTCAGCCATGCAGAAACAGGCCGTTCCTCTTTTGAATCCAGAATCTCCAACTGTTGGAACTGGTATCGAGGGCGAAATTGCTCGCAATACTAGCCAGCTAATTACAGCTAGCGGTGATGGTGAAGTTGTTCGGGCTGATGGTGATGAAATCCATATTAAGTACAAAGATGGTGTTAAAAAGTACGAATTAGTTCACTTCCAAAAAAGTAACGATGATCGTTCAATCAACCAAAAAGTTCGCGTATCACGTGGCCAACTAGTCAAAGCTGGTGACATTCTAATCGAAGGTGCTTCAATTGCTGATGGTGAATTAGCGCTTGGACGTGACCTGATGGTAGCCTTTATGCCTTGGGGTGGTTACAACATGGACGATGCAATCGTTTTGTCGAGCCGCCTTGTTCAAGATGACTCTTTGACAAGTATTAATATTAAAGATTACACAATTGAAGTTCGTGAAACCAAACTTGGTAACGAAATTATCACTCGTGATATTCCAAATGTTAGCGAAGAATCTTTACGACACCTCGATGAAGATGGTGTTATCCAAATTGGTTCAGAAGTTAAATCTGGCGATGTCTTGGTTGGTAAAATTACGCCAAAGGGTGAGCAAGAACTTTCAAGTGAAGAACGTTTGCTACGTGCAATCTTTGGTGAAAAAGCCAAAGACGTTCGCGATACATCACTACGCATGAATAATGCTGGTGGCGGTAAAGTTGTCGGTGTTAAAATCTTTAGCCGCGAAAACGGCCATGAATTAAAAGCCGGTGTTTTGATGCAAATTCAAATCTTTGTGGCTCAACTACGCAAAATTAGCGTTGGTGACAAGTTAGCTGGACGTCACGGTAACAAAGGTGTTGTTGCCAAGATTCTACCAGTTGAAGATATGCCATACATGGAAGACGGAACGCCAGTTGATGTCGTTTTGAACCCACTTGGTGTGCCTTCACGTATGAATATTGGTCAGCTATTTGAAACTCACCTTGGTATGGCAGCGCATGCGCTTGGCTACAAGGTTGCAACGCCTCCATTTAACGGTGTTCCAAACAAAACTATTGGTGATGAGCTTGAAAAAGCTGGCTTTAACCGAGATGGTAAATTCCAACTATTTGATGGTCGCAGTGGTGAAGCCTTTGAAGAGCACACAACTGTCGGTGTTATGCATATGATCAAGTTGCACCACATGGTTAGTGACAAGATTCACGCTCGCTCGACTGGTCCATACACGATGGTGACTCAACAACCTTTGGGTGGTAAAGCTCAAAACGGTGGTCAGCGATTCGGAGAGATGGAAGTTTGGGCACTTGAAGCTTACGGCGCAGCTGCAACACTTCAGGAAATGATTACGATTAAGTCCGACGACGTTTACGGACGTGCCAAAGCTTATGAATCAATCATCAAGAACGAACCAATTGTTGGTCCAAAATTACCTGAATCATTCAACGTTTTGGTCAAAGAACTTCAAGGTCTTGGTCTACGAGTTGATCTATTAGACGAGTCAGAAAACGAAGTGATCGATGCTGAACAAATTATTCGAGATATAAATGATATAGAAGAAGTACAAGAAATTAAGGAGGAGGCGTAATATGTCGCGAGTAATTGCAAATAATGGAATTGCTGACTTTAACGCAATCCGTCTGACAGTCGCAAGTCCTGAAGACATTTTGAAGTGGAGTAATGGTGAGGTTACTAAACCAGAAACCATTAACTATCGTACTCAAAAGCCAGAACGCGACGGTTTGTTCTGTGAACACATCTTTGGACCAGTCAAGGATATTAATCCTCACGACAACAAATTAAAGGGTGTTAGGTCACGCGAAGCAGCGGTTGATAAGAATGGTGACATGATCACTAAATCAATCGTTCGCCGCGAACGTATGGCTCATATCACATTAGCAGCGCCAGTAGCTCATATCTGGTTTATGCGTGGTACTCCAAGTGCTATGAGTTTATTGCTTGGTATTACAGTTCGCAATCTAGAGAGAATCGCTTATTTTGCTACCTATGTCATCTTGAAAGCTGACGATACTAAACGCGAACAATATCTAGCCGATTTGGAAGCTGAGACAGAAGCTGGACGTGTTGCGATTAAAATCCGCTACGAACGCGAAGCCGAAGCTGAAAATGCTGACGTTAAAGCATTAGCAACCGCTCAATCAGCTGAAATTGAAGAGTTAAATGCTGCTTACATAGCTAAAAAAGGTCAACTTGAACTATTAGTCAAAGGCGCTTTGGTTAGTGAAGTTGACTTCCGAAGCCTACCCGAAGAATATGAAGATCTAGTTGAAGTTGGTATGGGCGGAACTGCTTTGAAGGCTTTGCTAGACGAGATTGATTTGCCAGCATTAATTGCTAAACTTTCCGAAGAAGTCGCTATTGCTAAAGGCCAACGCGAAAAGAAATTGCTCAAACGTCTCAAGATGCTTGAAGGTATGCAAGCCGCTGGTATTAAACCAAGCAGCCTAGCATTAACTGTTTTGCCTGTGATTCCACCGGACCTTCGTCCAATGGTGCAGTTAACTGGTGGACGTTTTGCGACATCAGACTTAAATGATCTTTACCGACGTGTTATCAACCGTAACAACCGTTTGAAGAAATTGATTGGACTAAATGCCCCAGAAGTTATTCGTCGCAACGAAATGCGTATGCTTCAGGAAGCCGTTGATGCCTTGATTGACAACAGCGCCGCTAAAGGCAACCGCGCAGTTAATGCAACTGGTGGCCGTCGACGTTTGAAATCTATCAGCGATACTCTCAAAGGTAAACAAGGTCGTTTCCGTCAAAACCTACTCGGTAAACGTGTCGACTATTCTGGTCGTTCAGTTATCGTGGTTGGTCCAAAGCTACACATTAACGAATGTGGTTTGCCAAAACAAATGGCGCTTGAATTATTCAAACCGTTTATCATTAGTTGGTTAATTCGCAACGAACACGCTTACAATATTCGTTCAGCTACGCGCTTGATCGAATCTGGTGACGCGCTAGTTTGGGATGCATTAGACTCTGTTGTCGAAGGCAAGTACGTTCTTTTGAACCGCGCTCCATCATTGCACCGTTTGTCAATCCAAGCTTTCCAACCAGTTTTGGTTGAAGGTAAGGCAATCCAACTACATCCACTTGTAGCTAACGGCTTTAACGCTGACTACGATGGTGACCAGATGGCAGTTCACTTGCCACTTTCAGTTGACGCTCAACGCGAAGCTCGTGAATTAATGAGCACTACTAACAACTTGTTGAAACCAGCTGATGGTGCTCCAGTTTTGAGTATTGGTCAGGACATCGTGCTTGGTAACTATTACTTAACTTATGACAAGCCAAGTGCTAGAACTAAAGAGACCAAGTCTTATAGTTCTATCTATGAAGCTGAAATGGCTTATGATGATGGTCACCTTGAATTACAAAGCCCAATCCGTATTTTTTACAAAGGCGAAATTCACGAAACAACGCTTGGCCGTGTCTTCTTTAACGAGATTTTACCAGCAGATTTCCCATACAACAATCTTGCTCAAAGTAAAAAGCAATTGAAGAAAGTTTTAGCTAAAATCTTTAATGATTATGACGCTGAAACTACAGCTCAGACGGCTGACCGCATGAAGGGCTTGGCTTTCCGCTTTGCTACTGTTGCGGCCGTATCAACTGGTCAAGATGACTACGTCCAATTTAATGAAATCGCTGATTTCGTTGCTGATGGTGACGTCAAAACCGCTAGTATATCTGAACAATTCGACCAAGGTCTTATCACCGAGGAAGAACGCTACAGTTTGACTATCGCAACTTGGCGCGCAGTTGACCGTAAGATCGCTGATTTCCTCCAAGATAAGTTAAAAGATATGGACACCAGTATTAGTGTCATGGTTAACTCCGGTGCTCGTGGTGATATTAGTAACGTTAAATGGGCTTCAGCTATGATCGGTATCGTGGTTGACTCAAATAACCACGAAATTGAGCTGCCAATCCGTTCTAACTACAAAGATGGCCTCAGCTCACTCGAGCAATTCGTGGCTACTCGTGGTGCACGTAAGGGTCTAATCGACACCGCGCTTAAGACAGCCGATGCTGGTTACCTAACTCGTCGTCTAGTTGATGTGTCTCAGGACGTGTTTACAGTTGAAGATACTGATGAGTCTGATGATGAAGGTTTTGCAATTCTACGCAGCGAGTCAGAATTAACGATGATCGACTTCGGCAACCGTCTAGTTGGACGCTTTGCAGCTGAAAATATCGATGAATATGTTGAAAAAGGTCAAATGATTACTCGCGAAATTGCTAATGCTATTGAAGCTGATGCTAATATTGCGAGCGTCAAGATTAAATCAGTTCTATCGACCAAGAATCTACGTGGTATTCCACGCAAGAGTTACGGTATTGATATGTCAACTGGTCGTTTGATTAGTGCCGCTCAGCCAGTCGGTGTTATCGCCGCTCAATCTGTTGGTGAGCCTGGTACACAGCTAACCCTCAAGACCTTCCACAAGGGTGGTGAAGCCGGTGGCGACATTACCCAGGGTCTACCTCGTGTTGAAGAGTTGTTTGAAGCTCGAACACCAAAAGGTCAGGCTGTTTTGACAGAAGTTACTGGTCTAGTTGATGTTTGGGAAGATGGTAAAAAGTATATCATCCAAGTCACTCCAGAGGCTGGTCACGTTGAGCGCTTGGCGCTTGATGGCCGTACTGTTGTTGTCAAATCTGGCAGCAATATAAAGGTTGGCGATGTCCTTGCAACTGGCGAAAGTGAATCTAAGCCTTTGGTTGCACCATTTGATGGTGTCATCGAAGTTGCTGAGGATACATTGGTTTTGGCTGCTAATGCTAGCTCGCCAGTTCGTTACGAAGTACCTGGCAGTGCTCAGGTCATGGTTAACGCTGGTGATGCTGTTGAAGCTGGTGACCGCTTGACTGCTGGTTCACTCAACCTTTACGACCTGATGCGTCTGAAAGGCACTGAAGCAACCCAACGCTACATCATTAATGAAGTTTTGCGTATCTATGCTGCTCAGGGTCAAGACGTTGCCGATAAGCACCTTGAAATCATCGTACGACAGATGTTCAGCCGTGTCCAAATTGAGGATCCGGGTGATAGCATCTTTGTCAGTGGTGACATCGTGTCTAAGGCTTTGGTTGTTGAATCTAATGCTGAATTAGCTGCTGCTGGCAAAAGCCTGATTGGCTATGCTCAGTTGCTACTAGGTATTACCAAGGTTTCAATCTGGTCAGACAGCTTCCTATCAGCAGCATCATTCCAGGACACAACCCGTGTCTTGATCAACGCTGCAATCAGCGGACGTGTCGACCGATTGCATGGCTTGAAAGAAAACGTAATCATTGGTCGCAAGATTCCAGTCGGAACTGGTGCGGCAGGTTATGTTTCAAGTACCGATGTTGAAGATGGCGATATCACTCAAGATGTCGTTGACGATATCGACCTAGCTATCTAGCCAACAAATAGTAGATAGTGGGCGGTAGGGAACAACAAAATAGCCTCAGGTAAAACTGGGGCTATTTGTTATATTGTTGCTAGAACCTAATAAGTCTCATATACTAACTAAAGAATATATAAATAATACCCAGGTGTGTACGTTTGTCATTTTAAGGATGTGAAATTTTATGAATAGAACAAAAATTAATGAATTGTCTAAAAAAATCAACGAAACAGTCGTGATTAAATGCTGGATCAGTATTTGTCGTAATCAGGGTAAAATGATATTTCTTGATTTTCGTGACGCCTCAGGCATAGTTCAAGGTGTGATACTTAGCGATAGCGCAGCTCTTGAGGTTGGAAGATCATTAAGAACTGAATGGGTGGTTGAAGTAACAGGCAAAGTCAACGAGCGTCCTGAAAGAAACAAAAAAAACGACGTACAAAACGGCGACATAGAGCTGGAAGTATTAGATGTGCAAATATTAAATAAAGCCGAAACACTTCCATTTCCGATTGATGGTGACACAAGATCAGTTGATGAAAATATAAGATTAAAGTATAGGTATCTTGACCTGCGCAATGATCGAATGCAAAAGAATATTCGCAATAGATCTATGGTTCAGAAGTTTTTGAGAGATTATCTGTACAATGAAAATTTTATCGAGATTGAAACGCCGTTACTCTCCGCGCCTACGCCAGAAGGATCAAGGTCTTTTGTTGTGCCAAGTCGGATTTGGAAAGGTGATTTTTATTCTTTACCGCAGTCACCCCAGCAATACAAACAACTTTTAATGGTTGGTGGTTTCGAGAAATATTTTCAATTTGCAAAGTGTATGCGTGACGAAGATACCAGAGGCGACAGACAGCCTGAGTTTACGCAACTCGACATGGAAATGTCATTTACTTCAGAAGAAGGAATCATGCAATTAAACGAAAAAATGCTGATTGATTTAGTCAGCGTTAATTATCCCCAAAAAAAGATACAGCAAGTGCCGTTCCCAAGGATGTCGTATGCCGAAGCAATGGAAAAATATGGTAACGACAGGCCTGATATAAGAAACGACAAGAATGACCCAAATCTGTTGGCGTTCTTGTGGGTTATTGATTTTCCAATGTTTGAAAAAACTGGCGAAGACAATGTCGATAATACTGGAGAGTGGACATTTACTCATAATCCATTTTCAAAACCAAAAGATCAGTTTATGGAAGATTTCATGAATATGAAAAACATAGCTGGTATTTTAACGACTCAGTACGATATCACGTTGAATGGATTTGAAATTGGCGGAGGAAGTATAAGAAACTATGAGTCGGCGACTCTAAAGAAAACCTTTGAAATTATGGATTACGACGAAGACAGAATTCAAGTCAATTTTGGGCATATGTTAAAAGCTTTCGATTTCGGCGCCCCTCCTCATGGTGGTATTGCCTGGGGTTTTGACAGATTGATGATGTTGCTGGAAAACGAGCCTAACATTCGAGAAGTAATTCCGTTTGCGAAAACAGGTGAGGGCAAAGATTTAATGATGAATGCTCCTTGTGACATATCCTCAGCTCAAAAGTCAGAGCTTGGCATAAAGATCGTTTAAAGTAACCGACACTCGTTAATAGTTGTGTTTTTGATATATTTTTGTTATAATTACAGACGAGTTTACTCTTGTTGGGCTAACGAATTATTTGAATGTGTACAAATTCGATAGAGCTGACAAGTATGACACAGAGAGAGTATGCTGAACTTAATCTGTAAAACGGACGATTCTCGTCCTTTATAATATGTTAATTAATAATCACTCTTAAGGAGTATTAATGCCAACAATCAATCAATTGGTGCGCAAGCCTCGCAAGATCGCGATCAAAAAGTCGAAATCTCCTGCGCTCGGCAAGATCCATAACGCGCTCAAAACTCGTTATTACGAGCAAAATAGCCCACTAAAACGTGGTGTCTGTGTTCGCGTAACTACTAAAACACCTAAGAAACCAAACTCAGCGCTTCGTAAAGTTGCTCGTGTTCGTTTGACGAACCAACAAGAAGTTTGGGCATATATCGGTGGTGAAGGTCACAACCTACAGGAACACGCCGTTGTGCTAGTTCGTGGTGGTCGTGTCCCAGACCTTCCAGGTGTACGTTATCATATCGTTCGCGGCGCACTTGACCTTCAAGGTGTTGCAAAACGCAAACAGGGCCGTTCAAAGTACGGTGCTAAAAAGGAGACCAAGTAATGCCTCGTAAAGTAACTGTCAGTTTGCAACGCAAACTAAATCCAGATCGAAAATATCAAAGCGTTATGGTTCAACACCTGATCAATAAATCAATGCTGGATGGCAAGAAACAAATTGCTGAACGGGCTGTCTATACCGCGCTTGAAATTGCTGCTAAAAAACTTGGTAGCGAAAATCCTCTTGAAGTCTTTGAAAAAGCCGTCAAGAATGTTTCACCAAACTTCGAAGTTAAATCTCGCCGTGTTGGTGGTGCTAACTATCAAATTCCGTTCCCAATCCAGGGTCACCGTCAATTGCACTACGCCTTTTCATGGATAGTCCAATCGGCTCGTACTCGTAAAGGCTTGTCTTACTCTAACCGTCTAGCTCAAGAGATTATTGATGCTTGTGGTGAGACCGGCGGCGCTTACAAGAAAAAAGAAGATACCCACCGAATGGCTGAAGCTAACCGTGCCTTTGCACACTTCGCTCGCGCCTAATCAGGTGTTCATTATCTAATCAAAATAATTAAATAAAGGATATAAATAGGACAATTTCATGACAGAAAGACATGTCCCTCTACAAGACCTTCGCAACATCGGCATTATTGCCCATATTGACGCTGGTAAAACAACTACGACTGAGGCTATTTTGTACCGAACCGGCCTGTCTCACAAGATTGGTCTTGTTCACGAAGGTGCAACAACGACTGACTGGATGGAACAAGAGCGTGAGCGTGGTATCACTATTACCTCTGCCGCTGTGACAGCCTTTTGGCGTGATCACAAAATCAACCTCATTGATACACCAGGTCACATTGACTTTACGGCTGAAGTCGAACGCTCATTGCGCGTGCTTGACGGTGCCGTAACGGTATTCGATGGCAAGATGGGTGTTGAAGCTCAGTCTGAGACTGTTTGGCGCCAAGCTAACAAATATCATGTGCCACGTATCTGTTTTATCAACAAGATTAACCAAACTGGTGGTGATTTTTACAAATCACTTGATTCGATTCATCGCCGTTTGACCAAGAATGCTTTGCCAATCCACCTACCAATTGGTTTTGAAAAAGAAATCAATGGCGTAGTTGATCTAGTTGACATGAAATCGTATACCTACACGGATTATTCTGATCATCAATTAGTCATTGGTGAAGTTCCAGCTAACATGCTTGAAAAAGCTAAAAACGCGCGCAGCCTGTTGGTTGAAGCAGCCGTTGAAGCTGATGATGCTTTGTTCGAACGCTTCCTAGACAAAGGTGAAGATTCAATTACAATCCCAGAACTAAAGGTTGCTCTTCGCAAACGAGTTCTAGCTGGTGATTTCTATCTAGTTACCGGTGGCGACGGTCGCGGTGTGATCGTTGAAAAAGTTCTTGACTTGGTTGTTGACTATTTACCATCACCACTTGATGTTGATGCTATTTGGGGCCATGATCCAAAAACTGGTGAAGAAATTCAACGCAAACCTGACGAAAAAGAGCCTTTGGCTGGTCTAGCTTTCAAAATCGCTACCGACCCATTCGTCGGAAAATTGATCTTCGTTCGTGTCTATAGCGGCAAGATGACTGCTGGTTCATACGTCCTAAACACCACAACTGGTGAAAAAGAACGTATTGGCCGCATCGTTCGTATGCACGCTGACAAACGTGAAGATATTGAATCAATCGA
Source organism: uncultured bacterium (assembly GCA_903900345.1). Classification (GTDB taxonomy): domain Bacteria; phylum Patescibacteriota; class Saccharimonadia; order Saccharimonadales; family Saccharimonadaceae; genus UBA1547. The sequence goes on from CAIUMO010000001.1 coordinate 18,797, forward strand.
CGCTGGTGATATCGCGGCTGTTGTTGGTCTAAAGGGTACCTTTACCGGTATGACACTTTCCGACATTGCCAAGCCAATTACACTTGAATCGATTACTTTCCCAGATCCTCCAGTTTCGATTGCGGTTGAACCAAAAACCAAATCTGACCAAGAGAAAATGGGCATTGCTTTGCAACGTCTAGCTGAAGAGGATCCAACTTTCCGCGTTAGAACTGACGAAGAAACTGGCCAAACGATTATGTCAGGAATGGGTGAGTTACACCTTGATATCTTGATTGATCGTATGAAACGCGAATTTAAGGTTGAGGCAAACATTGGTGAACCTCAGGTTGCTTTCCGCGAATCTATCAAAGGTACATCAGATGTCCAAGGTAAACACATCAAGCAATCTGGTGGACGTGGCCAGTATGGTGATGTTTGGGTCAAATTTGAACCGAACGAACCAGGCAAAGGCTTCGAGTTTATCGATGCTATCAAAGGTGGCGTTGTGCCTCAGGAATATCGTAAACCAGTTGAAGCTGGTATTCGTGAAACCCTAGAAGGTGGTGTTATTGCTGGTTATCCAGTGGTCGACGTCAAAGCAACACTTTACGATGGTAGTTATCATGATGTTGACTCTAGCGAATTAGCCTTTAAACTAGCTGGTAGCATGGCTACCCGTGACGGTATCAAAAAAGCTAAACCAATTTTGCTTGAACCAGTCATGCGCGTCGAAGTTACAACCCCTGAGGAATTCATGGGTGATGTTATAGGCGACCTTAACTCACGCCGTGGCCGTATTGAGGCTATGGAAGATTTAAGTGCTGGCGCTAAATTGATCAAAGCTATGGTGCCGCTAGCTAACATGTTTGGTTACACGGGCGATATTCGCTCAATGAGCCAAGGCCGAGCTGCAAGTACAATGGAGCTAGCTCTATATGAGGAAGTCCCACCTAACGTTGCTCAAGAAATCGTTGAGAAACGCTCTAGCAAATAAAGCAAAAACCTCTTTACCTTATACGGTTCATTCTGTATAATGTTGACATACGTCGTGAGGTAATATTTCTCTCGTGCGAAAAATAATTAATTAAGGAGACATAAATAAAATGGCAGAATTCGATCGAACTAAGCCCCACGTTAACGTCGGTACCATGGGTCACGTTGACCACGGTAAGACAACACTAACTTCAGCAATTACTAACGTTCTTGCAAAAAGATTACCTAGTGCAGTTAACAAACCAGTTGACTATGCTGCAATCGACAACGCTCCAGAAGAGCGCGCTCGTGGTATTACTATTGCATCAAGCCACCAGGAATATGAATCAGCTAAGCGACATTACGCTCACGTTGACATGCCAGGACACGCTGACTATGTTAAAAACATGATCACTGGTGCTGCTCAAATCGACGGTGCTATTCTTGTAGTTGCCGCAAACGATGGTCCATTGCCACAAACTCGTGAACACGTTTTGCTTGCAAAACAAGTTGGTGTTCCAAAGATTCTTGTTTACCTAAACAAGATGGACCTTGCTGACCCTGAACTAGTTGAACTAGTTGAAATGGATATTCGTGAACTTCTAGCCAAAAACGGATTTGACGAAGACGCTCCAATCATCAAGGGTTCTGCTACAAAGGCCCTAGAAGGTGACAAAGAAGCCGAAGATTCAATCATGGCATTGGTCGAAGCTCTTGACAGCTATATCCCAGAGCCTGTCCGCGAACTAGACAAACCTTTCTTGATGCCTATCGAAGACGTCTTCTCAATCAAGGGACGTGGTACTGTTGCTACTGGCCGTATTGAACAGGGTATTGTCAAAATTAACGATCCAGTTGAGATTGTTGGTATTCACCCAATTCAAAAAACAGTTGTGACTGGTATTGAAGCTTTCAAAAAGAATCTTAACCAAGGTCAAGCTGGCGACAACGCTGGACTATTGCTCCGCGGTATTGAGCGCGAACAAATCGAACGCGGTCAAGTTATTGTTAAACCAGGCAGCCTAACTCCACATACTGAGTTTGAGTCTGAAGTTTACATCCTCAAAAAAGAAGAGGGTGGCCGACACACTCCATTCAGCAAAGGTTACAAACCACAGTTCTACTTCCGTACAACTGACGTAACCGGTGAAGTTGAACTTCCAGCTGACAAAGAATTAGTTATCCCTGGCGATACACTAACTTTCAAAGTCGTTCTACTTGCGCCAATTGCAATGGAACAGGGCCTAAACTTTGCTATCCGCGAAGGTGGCAAAACTGTTGGTGCTGGTGTTGTAACCAAGATCATCAAATAACTAGCTTTAGCTAGCCCTGTCGAATGACAGGGTCGACAAATATAAATACCCTCGAGTAATCGGGGGTATTTTGTTGTAAATCTTGATTATTGTGCCTAAAAATGCTACAATACCTGCATATTATTTAATGATATCGAGAACTATGCAGTGGCAGAACTAAACTGGTCCATAGTGTAGGTTACGGTATAACACACAAGGAGCAACAATCATGGCAGAACAAGAACCGAATCTTCGTATTCGTATCCGCCTTAAGGCTTACGATCACAAAGTGATCGATCAGTCGGCTAAACAAATTATCGACACAGCAATTCGAACTGGCGCTAATATCGCCGGTCCAGTGCCACTTCCTACGCGTCGTAGCACCTTTACTGTTGTCAAATCACCACACGTCTACAAAAAGGGCGGTGAGGCCTTTGAAATGCGTGTTCACAAACGTCTAATCGACATTACAAACGCTACACCAAAGACAATCGACAGTTTGCAAAACCTCAGCTTGCCAGCTGGTGTTGACGCCGAAATTCGCATGTAATTACGAATGAACTGAAATTTAATACCCCGCAATCTGCGGGGTATTAAATTGGATTGTTAAGCTATTGAAGTTTATTAATAATATCCAGGGTGTCGACTTGAATCTTAAGAACCCAAACTGATAACACTAGGATATAGACGGCTAGTATTGACCAATAGATTGTTTGCCTAGTTACATATAATGACAAGAACGGATTTGTTTCTTTGGCAACATGAAACGGTTTTGTTTTAACTGGACGAGTTATCTTTTTTGCTAATTTTCTTCGCTGGTTTTTTGAAGTTGCCATAAATGTATACAATCCTCTTAGATAACAGTTGATAGTGTTTATTATTACTCATTCATTTGTAAAACACAAGCGTTATTATACATGCTTCGCTCTAGTCTTTCTTTTCTGCCGTTCACCACCACTTAGTCCAGGCAGATGGCCACTTTACGGGTGACGCGAGGCGGGGCGGCACCCGATTTACTACAAAATGGTAATCCATTTTTATAAATCAGGGGCGGACCGAGCGGCAGGACCCGTGGGGTGAGATGGAGTAGGGTATCTGAACTAAATTATTGACTCCTAACAGATAGTGTGCTACTATCAAATGGTAACTTATTAGAAAATAACAAACGATTCTTGGTGAATTGGTAAGTCCAACAGATTGGATACTGCCTCCCACCAAGAATTTTAAGTGGGAGCATGAAGGCAAATGAAAGCACTTCTCGGTACCAAAATTGGTATGACCCAAATCATTAGCAAGGATGGTGTTGCAGTTCCTGTAACATTAATTCAAGCTGGCCCTGTGACTGTGACTCAGGTCAAAACTGTCGAAACCGACGGTTACACTGCAGTACAAGTGGCGTATGGTGAGGGTAAGAACCTGAGCAAGGCCGTGGCTGGACACACAAAAACAGCCGGAAGTAACCCGAAACATATTCGGGAATTTCGTGTAACAGAACTACCAGAAGGCCTCTCGGTAGGAAACACGATTGACGTAACATCTTTTGCATTGGGCGACATCGTTGATGCCACCGGTACAAGCAAAGGTAAAGGTTTTGCTGGAACAGTAAAACGACATAACTTTAACACTAGCCGACATACCCATGGCGGCAAAGGTAATATCCGCAAACCAGGATCAATTGGATCAATGTATCCACAAAAGGTCTTCAAAGGTAAGCGCATGGCAGGACGCATGGGTCACGACCGAGTAACGGTCAAAAACCTTGTTGTCGCCTACGTTGACCCAACGAATAGCTTGATTGGTCTTCGTGGTGCCGTACCAGGTCCTAAAAAGGGCTTGATAATTATCGGAGGAAAAGCATAATGGCTGAGTCTACTAAAACTACTGTAATTAAGAACGCCTTATCTGACGATATCTTTGCTGTTGATGTTAATAATCACGAATTATTGAAGTTAGCTTACGATAGCTATCTAGCCAATTCACGTACTGCTCACGCCACGACTAAACAACGTGGTGAAGTTAGTGGTGGTGGTAAAAAGCCATGGAAGCAAAAAGGTACCGGTCGAGCACGTTTTGGCTCGTCACGTAACCCAATCTGGCGCGGTGGTGGTGTTGTCTTCGGACCACGTGGTAATGAAAATTACACAAAGCACCTAACAACAACCAGCAAGCGTGTTGCTGTTAAACAAGCCCTAACCCTAGCTAATACTGCCAAGAAGATCGTTGTTGATACATTCGCATTCAGCGAAGGTAAAACCAAAGAGACTATTACCTTACTAGCTAAGCACAAAATTGATCCACGCGCTCGCGTCCTATTGGTCGTCGACGTCAAGGATGGGATGGTTATTCGTGCAACTCGCAATATTGCGCAGGTCAAGATAATTCGTCCAACTTACTTGAACGTGTTTGATATCCTTAATGCCGATACAATTATCATTAGCAAAAAATCTTTGCCAATGATCAGCGAATGGCTTACTAAGGTGGAGAAATAATTATGAAAACTCTAATTAGTGTATTCCCAAAGTCAACCGAAAAGGCTTATGCTCAATCAAAGAAGAATATCTATGTATTTGACGCTCCAGCTGATGCCAACAAGCAACAGATTTCTGAAGCGATCGAAGCTCAATACAACGTTACCGTTGCTGGCATCAAGACATTAGTCCAAACCGGCAAAGCTATCCGAGTTTCAAGAGGCAAACGCGCTCAACCAATAACTGTCTTTCGTAAAGATACCAAAAAGGCTTATGTCACACTTATCGAAGGTGATAGCATCAAGGTTTTTGACGAAGTTGCAGCGACTGAGACTAAAGCGGCTGTCAAGTCTGATAAAAAGGAGAAGAAGTAATGGCTATTACTCAATTTAACCCAACTACTCCAGCTCGTCGTGGTATGACTACGCAGGATCTTAGCGAAGTTACAACTAACAAACCGCTCAAGAGCCTAGTTAAAAGCAAAAAGCAGAATGCTGGTCGTAACAACACTGGCCGTATTACCGTTCGACACCGTGGTGGTGGCGTTAAACGTCATTATCGTCTGGTTAATCACAAGTTGGCGCCAGGTACAGTTGCTACTATTGAAGAGATCGAATACGATCCAAACCGTAGTGCTCGTATTGCTCGTATCAAAGATCAGTTTGATCAATATCACTATGTCCTAGCTGATACCTCTATGGTACAAGGCAAGGTCATCTCAAGTGGTATCGATGCTCCAATCGAATCAAGCAACCGTATTCCACTTTCCAAGATTCCAATCGGTTCTCAGATTTATGCTATCGAGATTACTCCTGGTAAAGGTGCTCAATTAGTCCGTGCTGCTGGTGTTAAAGCTCAGCTGATGGCTAAAGAAGGTGACTATGCGCAGGTTCGACTACCATCAGGTGAGGTTCGTCGCTTCCGTCAAGAAGCAACTGCCGTCATTGGTATGGTTGGTAACGTCCAGCACCAAAACGTCAAGATCGGTTCAGCTGGTCGCAAACGTCGTATGGGTATTCGTCCAAGTGTCCGTGGTGTTGTTATGAACGCGGTTGATCACCCACACGGTGGTGGTGATGGTGGCCGACACGGTACAGGTAAACCACCTCAGACTCCATGGGGTCAATTGACCCTTGGATATCGTACTCGTCGTCGTAAAGATGTCAGTAAGTTGATCATTAAGAGTCGCCATGATGCGAAGAGGAAGAAGTAAAATATGAGTCGTTCACTAAAAAAAGGACCATTCGTTGACTTCAAGCTTGCTAAGAAAGTGGCGGCGCTTGGACCAGACGATCGGACTATTATCAAAACTTGGGCCCGTGCTAGTACCATTAGCCCAGATATGGTCGGCCGTACAATCGCTGTCCATAACGGTAAAATGCACATTCCTGTTTTATTGTCAGAAAATATGGTTGGACATAAACTCGGTGAGTTTAGCCCAACTCGTAAATTCCGCAAACACGGTGGAAAGGATAACAAATAATGTCTGAATTATTAGTTGTTCGAGCCTACGCTAAGGGAATCGACCAAACACCACGTAAAATATCACTAGTTGCTAGCTTGGTTCGTGGCCGAACTGTCGCTGATGCGCTTGTTATCTTGGCTCATACGCCAAAACGAGCTGCCAAGCCAGTTATCGACGCTATCGAAAGCGCCAAAGCTAACGCTATTAATAATCATGGTCTTGACAGTAAAACTCTAGTTCTTTCGACACTATCAACGACAGCCGGTGTTCGCCTAAAGCGATTCATTCCTGCTAGCCGTGGTCGTGCTTTGCCTTTCCAGAAAAAATCAACTAATATTTTAGTCGAAGTATCTGGTGAAATTAAGCCAAAGAAGTCTGCATCTACCACGACTGTAAAGTCAGCGGTCAAGACGTCTGACAAGACTAAGACAACTGTGAAAAAGGAGGATAAATAATATGGGACAAAAAGTAAACCCAATTAGCTTCCGTCTTCAAGTTCATAAAAACTGGACTTCACGTTGGTTTGCTAGTAAACGAGACTTCTCGAAATGGTTGATCGAAGATCATCTCATTCGTGAGTTGATTGAAAAGAAATTTGAAAGTCGTCCAACTATCAATCTGATTGAGATTGAACGCTCAGCTAACCTAATCACTGTTACTATTCACACCGCCAAAGCTGGTGTCGTGATCGGTCGTGGTGGTGCTGGTGTGACTGAATTAAAAGCCGGAATCGAAAAGATTGCCAGCCTGCCAGCTCGTATTAATATCGAAGAGGTCAAGCGACCAGAGTTAGCTGCTAAATTAGTTGCCGAGAATATTGCTCGCCAGCTAGAACGACGCGTTAACTTCCGCCGTGCTATCAAAATGACGGCTCAAAGTACAATTGCCGCTGGTGCCAAGGGTGTTCGCATCCAAGTCGCTGGACGTCTAAACAACGCCGAAATGGCCCGCCGCGAAAAAATCATTGAAGGTTCAGTGCCACTTCATACACTAAGGGCTGATATTGATTACCACGGTACTCGTGCTCAAACTCCAGCTGGAACTATTGGCGTTAAGGTTTGGATTTACAAGGGCGAAAGGGTTTAATATATGTTATTACCAAAGAAAACTAAGTATCGTAAAGTTCGCAAAGGCAAAAACACTGGTGTAGCCACTCGTGGTCAATATATTGCTTTTGGTGACTACGGTCTACAATCACAATCCAATGAATTGATTACCGGTCGTCAGATCGAGGCGTCTCGCCAAGCGATGACCCGTCATATCGATCGTGGTGGTAAGATTTGGATTCGTATATTTCCACACACCCCTGTTACTCGTAAACCACTTGATGTCAAGATGGGTAGCGGTAAAGGTAACCCAGAGTTCTTCGTCGCTAAGGTCAAGGCCGGAACAGTTTTGTTCGAGATGAAGGGTGTTTCTGAAGAAGTCGCTCGCGAAGCTATGCGTTTGGCCTCTCATAAACTACCAGCTCGAACTAAATTCATTACAAGGGAGCAAATCTAATGGCTATCAAGAAAACAACCAAGATAGCTAAGCAAGCTACCGAAGTAAAGACGATCGACCAACTGCAGGCTGACTATATTGCTGCCAAAACTGATCTAATTGAATCAAAACGTGGCCATAGGCTAGGTGAACTCACCAATCCTCGTGTCATCACCGTTACTCGTAAAAAAATCGCAAGCCTTCTGACTGCTATCCGAGCAGCCGAGATCGCTACTGCAAAGGAGAATAAGTAATATGGCCAAGACATTGACCGGTATCGTTACGTCGGACGTAGCGAACAAAACCATTACCGTCGCTGTTACTAGTCGTGAAACACATCCTATTTATGGTAAGCAGTATACTGTTAACCGCAAATATACTGTCCACGATGAGAACAACGAGGCAAAGATTGGGGACAAAGTCACTATTTCAGAGACTCGTCCTTATTCCAAGACTAAAACCTATAAACTCGATGTAATTGTCGAAAAATCACATGGTCTGATTGAACTAAAACAAGACGTGGTAGAGGCATAATATGATACAACAAGAATCCCGCCTAAAAGTAGCCGACAACTCTGGTGCAAAAGAAATTTACTGCATCCGTGTTCTTGGTGGTACAAAACGCCATTACGCAGGTGTTGGTGATATTATTGTCGCCAGTGTCAAAGTAGCTTCAGCTAACGGTATTGTTAAGCGTAAATCAGTCGTCAAGGCTGTAGTAGTACGTACTCGTGATCAAATTCAACGCAAAGACGGTTCGACGATTGCGTTTGACGACAATGCCGCTGTGATTATCGGTGACGATAAGCTTCCACGTGGTACACGTGTCTTTGGACCTGTACCTAGGGAGTTGCGCGATCTTGGCTATCCTAAAATCATTAGCTTAGCTCCGGAGGTACTCTAATATGTCAGCTACCAAGAAAATCATCAAAGGTGATATCGTCAAAATTATCAGTGGCGCTAAAAAAGGCGTAACTGGTAAAGTTCTTCAAGTTTTAGCTAAAAAGAACGCTGTGCTTGTCGAGGGTGTTGGTAATATTCACCGCAACGTCAAGCCATCTCAGCAAAATCCACGTGGTGGACACAAAGATATTCATGTTGCAACACCTATCAGCAAAGTTGCCCTGATTGTCGATGAAAAAACTGGCAAAACGAGTCGCGTTGGTCTAATTAAAAACGCCGATGGCAAAAAAGCCCGAGTTGCCCGACAAATTAAGAATAAGGAGATAAAGTAATGGTAAAAGCAACTACTATCAACACTCCTCGCCTGAAAGCCTTATACAAAGAGAAATTTGTTAAGGAACTACAAGCCGAATTGAAACTAGGAAACATTCACCAAGTTCCAAAGATTGAAAAGATTGTAGTCAGCGTAGGAACTGGTAAAAATAAAGACGACAAACGTTATTATGAAGCCGTTCATAATACGATCGTCAAGATCACTGGACAAGCTCCAGTTGATCGTATGGCCAAAAAATCAATTGCAAGCTTCAAAATTCGTGCCGGTTTGAACCGTGTTGGTATCAGCGTGACTCTACGTGGCGCTCGTATGTACGAATTCTTGGATCGCTTTGTTAACATCTCGTTGCCACGTGTTCGTGACTTTCACGGTGTTAGCGCTAAGGCTTTTGACAAATCAGGCAATTACAACCTCGGTATCGTCGAACAATCAATCTTTCCAGAACTTACTTTCGAAGAAACGCAGATTATTCATGGTCTACAGATTACTTTTGTAATCTCTGGCGGTGAAGCGGACTATAGTCGAGCATTACTTGAGAAATTTGGTATTCCATTTGAGAAACAAGGAGGCAAAAACTAATGGCTAAAAAATCTGCTATCGCTCGCGATGAAAAACGTAAAAAGATGATCATTAAGTTTGCTGCTAAACGAGCTGAACTTAAAGAGATGGGTGACCAAGAGGGTCTAGCTAAATTGCCATTGAACAGTTCTCCAACTCGTTGGAAGAACCGTGACGCGCTTCATGGCCGACCACATGCTTATATGCGCCGTTTTGGTTTAAATCGTATTAACTTCCGTGAAAAAGCCTCAAAAGGCGAAATTCCCGGCGTAACAAAGAGTAGTTGGTAGGAAAGGAATAAAAATATGTCATTACAATCTACAGACCCAATCGCTGACCTACTAACTCGCATTCGTAACGCAGTATTAGTTGGCAAGAATGAAATCAGAGTTCCTTCTAGTAAATTAAAAGTAACTATTGCCAAGCAGTTGAAGAAATCTAACTACTTGAGCGAAGTTAAAGTTGAAGCTGGCAAGCCACGTGACGTGTTGGTAATTACTATCAACAAGCTAGGTGAAAACTCAACTATCACTGAAATCACCCGTTTATCTAAACCTGGACGACGTGTTTATGTCGGTGCCGGTGAAATCCCAAGAGTCAAGAATGGTCGTGGTATGGTACTTATCAGCACTAGCAAAGGTGTTGTTACTGGCCAAACTGCTATCAAAGAACGACTTGGCGGCGAATTACTATTAAAGGTATATTAAAAGAGTAAATAAAGGAAAATAATTATGAGTCGAATCGGAAAACTACCAATTGACGTACCAGCCGGTGTGACAATCACGGTTGACTCAGATGTTGTTACTGTCAAAGGACCAAAAGGTCAATTGATAGTACCTCACCTGAGCGACGTGACAGTTGCCCTTGATGGTGCACAAGCAATCGTTACTCGCAAAGATGACGAATTTATCGCTAAAGCTCAACACGGCTTGCAACGAGCCTTGTTAAATAACGCTGTTATCGGTGTTACTAAGGGCTACGAAAAGAAACTAGAAGTTAACGGTGTTGGTTATCGTGTTAACGGTGGTGGCAATAAAATTGAATTGCTATTAGGCTTTTCACACCCCGTAAATTACGTTGCCAAAGATGGCATTTCACTAGTTGTCGAAAAAATGACGATCACAGTTGTCGGTATCGACAAACAAGCTGTTGGTCAAACTGCTGCCGAAATTCGTGCTATCAAAAAGCCTGAACCTTACAAGGGCAAAGGTATTAAATACGCCGATGAGGTATTACGCCACAAGGCTGGAAAGGCTGGTAAATAATATGGCTAATTTAGTAAAAAAACTTATCAATCAAGGTCTTCGTAAGGCCCGTGTCCGAGCTAAGGTCTCTGGAACCGCTGTTCGTCCACGCCTAAGCGTATCGATCAGTAACAAACACGTTAGCGCTCAATTGATTGACGATGTTAATCAAAAGACGTTAGTTGCTAGTACGACTGTTGGTACCAAACAAACTGGTACTATCACCGAACAAGCCGCTATAATCGGTGCAGATATCGCTAAAAAAGCTAAAAAAGCTAAAATTAATGCCGCTGTATTTGATCGCAACGGTCGCCAGTACGCTGGACGATTAAGCGCGCTTGCAGATGCTGCACGCAAGGAAGGTTTGGAGTTTTAATCATGGCCGAAGCTACTACAAAAGCTGTATCTAATTCACGAGCACCACGATCTAATAATGGTCGACGCGAACAGACACCAGCTGAACCAAAACAATTTGAAGAATTAACTATCAATATCGATCGCGTGTCTCGCGTTGTCAAAGGTGGACGACGTTTCCGCTTTAAGGCGCTAGTCGTCGTTGGCGACCGCAAAACCAAAGTTGGTATCGGCGTTGCTAAAGGCGCAGACGTTCAGGCTGCCATCGCTAAAGCTGCCGATGTTGCTAAAAAGCAAATTATAACCGTTGCTATTGATAAAGGCACGATTCCTCATGATGCTGAAATCAGATTATCTGGCGCTCAAGTTCTACTACGCCCAGCTTCTCCTGGTACTGGTATCATTGCCGGTGGTGTTGTTCGATCAATTATCGGTGTAACTGGTATTACTGATCTATTATCAAAATCACTCGGATCAACCAACAAAGTTAACATTGCTTATGCAACAATCGAAGCACTTCGTAGCCTAGTTCCTAAAGACGAATGGCTTAACGCAACTTCAAAAAAGCCTAGCGCTAAAAAGGTTGTAAGTGAGGAGAAAAGCAATGACTAAGTATAACGAACTTCAAGTTGAATCAAACAAAAAAATCAAACGCGTTGGTCGTGGTATCGCATCAGGTCAGGGTAAAACCGCTGGCCGTGGTACTAAGGGTCAAAAATCGCGTACTGGTAAAAAGTTACGCCCAATGTTTGCCGGTGGATCAGGTTCTTTGGTTCGACGAGCACCAAAATCGAGTGGTTTTAAATCACTTCGAACTCCAGCTCAAGTTGTCTATTTGGACCACTTGAACGTGTTCAAAGGTAAACTTGTTAGCAACGAAACTTTACATAAAGCTGGCTACATTTCGTCACCATATCAAGCTGTCAAAGTCATCCTGCGCGGTGAATTGACTGAAAAGATTGATTTGCACGTAGCTGGTGCCAGTAAAAGTGTGCGCGAAGCTGTTACCAAAGCTGGTGGCACTTTTGTAAAAACTGCGGTACCATTAAAAGTAAGTACCAAGTCAGATAGCAAGTAGTAATTTAAAATTGTTACACTTTCCAGGGTATCGGATGATACCCTGCGGAGTAGCAACAAATTTCCGTCAAGTAACATAACTGAAAGAGGGTAGAGCTGATGATGAACTGGAAAACAATCTTTCGATCACTAAAGAATCGCGACATGTTAAAGCGACTTTTGATCTTACTAAGTATTATTGTAGCCTATCGACTGCTGGCACACGTACCAGTACCATTAGCTTCACCATCACAGCTCAAAGATGTCGTTAATAGCATTGTTAACGGTTCAGATCTTGGTGGATTCCTCAACCTGCTATCTGGTGGAGCGCTAACCAGCTTCTCAATTGTACTAGTCGGCATGAGCCCATTTATTACCTCGTCGATTATTACTCAGTTATTGACTAAAGCCATTCCAAAGCTAGAAGAACTCCACAAAGACGGTGAATCTGGCCGCCGTAAGATCAATCAGTGGACACGTCTAATCGCGGTGCCGCTGTCAATTGTTCAGTCGATTGCTTTTATTTACATATTACGCCAAACAGTTTTGTCTGGATCATTAGCCAATACAACTTTAATGAGTTGGATTGTAGCTGTTACGGCTATGAGTGCTGGTTCAATTATATTGATGTGGTTCGGCGAATTAATTACCGAACAAGGTGTCGGCAACGGTATCAGCTTGATAATTTTTGCTGGTATTATCAGTCAATTGCCTAAGACAATGGCTACAATCGGCAGTTCGGTCTTTAATACGTCGTCAGGTAGTCTCAGCGTTTTTGGCTGGTTTACTTTACCAGTTAATCCATCATCCTTCTGGGTTACTTTGTCGATTTTGTTGGTGTCGCTAATGATTTTATACATATTAGTCAAGGTTAACGAAGCACAACGAGTGCTGACGATTAATTATGCCAAACGTGTTCATGGTAACAGTAGCTATGGCGGCATCAAGAGTATTTTACCAGTTAAATTAATTGCGGCTAACGTTATCCCAATCATCTTTGCGGTAGCCTTTTTGTCATTGCCAGCTTTTGTTGGTCAAATTCTAAAAGCAACTAATAACCCAGCCTATGCAACCGTCGCCGCTAATTTAATAGCCTGGTTCCAGGCACCAAGCGCAGGTAGCTTTACTGGCTCAACGCTACAGGCCTTTATTTATCCAGCGGCTTACTTTTTGTTAGTTATCGTCTTTACATACTTTTACACCGGTATTATCTTTAACTCTAATGAAATTGCCGAGAACCTTCAAAAGCAAGGTGGTTTTATTGAAGGTGTCCGACCAGGCAAGCAAACCGAAGATTATCTCAACCGTACTGTCAACCGTTTAACCCTCTTCGGCTCATTAACGCTTGGATTGATCGCAGTTATGCCATTTATCGGTGAATACTTACTTTATAGTATCGCTGGTGTCACTAATAGTAATCTATCGATTGGCGGTACTGGACTTCTGATCGTAGTTTCAGTGGCTCTTGAGTCATTACGACAGGTCAACTCGCGCGCCTTGATGGTTACCTACGACGACTATAAATAGTAGTTGGTAGGTGTTAGATGGTAGTTAGTAAAAATGCTAGCTACTAGCATAAGCTCTATGATAAGATATTTGTAATGCGGAGCAAAATAAAAAAAATCAAATCAAATGGCTTTTCGACATTAGAATTGACCCTTATCATCATAACTATTGTTGCCGTTGTCGTAGTAGCCGCTGTTATCTATCAAGGAATAACAAAAAAGGCAGCTATCTCGGATGTACAAGCTGATCTTACAGACGCATCTAGTATACTTATGTCCGACAAATCAGCTACTGGTAGTTTTCCGTTGTCACTGACAATTGCTAACCATGGCAAAGGCATCACCAGCCGGCCTGGAGTTGAATATCAATACGAAGTTAATAATACGACTACACCTAAAACGTTCTGTATTACGGCCGCCAAGGACTCTAATGGCTATAAAGTAGCTAATGGCGGAGTGCCAACGGCTGGAAGTTGCACCGGTTATCACGCTATGATGTATCTAGATGCCGGCAATTCCTTGTCATATAACGCTGCCAGCACGATCTGGTCTGATATGAGTGGTCACAAAAACGACTTAACGTTATTGAACGGTGTTGGTTATGATAGCCAAAATGGCGGAGCTTTAATCTTTGATGGTGTTGATGACTATGCTCAAAAGGACGTTAAAGGGGCATTTATTAGTGACCCAGCCTTAAACAATTACAAATTATCATTCTCATTTTGGGTAAACGTACTATCGAGTAATTCATATTATATAATTAGCAGCGGTTCACAGACCGCAAGTTCTGGTATATCATTCAGCTATCAAGCCGGTGGTCCTTTCTATAGCATTAGAGGTGCGACCAAAAGAGTATCGTCTGATGTTGGTGATTTTCCTTTGAACGTTTGGACGAATTGGACAGTAACATCTGATGGCACAAACAGCTATCTATATAAAAATGGCGCTTTGCAGTCCTCAACGGCATTTATTGCAGGTGGTGGCGAAGCTAAATATACCGATTTAACGATTGGCACGCCAAATAATACCAAAGGCAAGTATATGTCCAACATGAAGTTCGCCTCACTTGTTATCTACGATCGGACTTTAACCGCCAAGGAAGTTCAACAGAACTTCGATTCCAGCCGCAGCCGATACGGCATATAAGATTTGACATGTGTTCTGGCTGCGATATAATAGATATATAAATAGCGCAGAGCTTATAAATAAGCGTCAATTTTCTTGATATTAACTCTTTACGTTAGCCTTTAAGTGGTGTATAATTGGTTATTGTAACTTATGACCAGTCTAAAAGAAGTAATTAAACTACAAGGTAAGGTGATAGAAGCACTGCCTAATACCCAGTTTAAGGTAGAACTTGTGAATGGTCATAGTATAATCGCCCACATTTCAGGTAAGATGCGCAAGCATTATATCCGACTTGTACCAGGCGACAAAGTGGAAGTCGAGTTGACTCCTTACGATCTCAGTAAGGGTAGAATCACTTTCCGCTTAAAAGATTAAATTTAAGGTGAACAGGAGTTTTTAAACGCTCATGAAAGTTCGTGCTAGTGTCAAAAAAATCAGTCCTGATGACCAATTAGTTCGTCGTAAAGGCGTTCTAAGGATCATTAATAAGAAAAAACCTAAGAACAAGCAAAGGCAGGGTTAAGCATGGCTCGAATCTCTGGGATTACAATCCCATCAGAAAAGCAAGTTCAGATCGCTTTGACGTATATTTACGGCATCGGTCCAAAATTTGCATCGACTATCCTTGCGGCGGCTAAAGTAGAGCCGACCACTCGGGTGAAAGATCTCACCGAGGCTGAAGAACAACGTCTACGCGATGTAGTTGATGCCAATTACACCGTTGAAGGCGACCTACAGCGCTTGGTAACAAACAATATTAAGCGCCTAAAGGACATTAGTTCTTACAAAGGACTAAGACACAAGGCCGGTCTTCCGGTTCGTGGCCAACGTACCCGAACCAACGCCAAAACTCGTAAGGGTAAAGGTGTTGCGGTAGGTGGAACACAAAAGAAAGCAGCAACTAAGACTTAGAAAGGAATAGATTATGGCAGAAGCAAATACAACTACAACCAAAGCTACAGCTACGACTGCACGTAAAAAGCAACGCCGATCAGTTCCTGCTGGTCAGTTGCACGTTCAGGCAACTTTCAATAACACTATCGTAACTTTTACTGATAAAAAAGGTAATGTTTTAACAACTTCAAGCGCTGGAGCATCAGGTTTCCGCGGTAGCAAAAAGGGTACTGCATATGCATCCCAAATCGCTGCTGAAAAAGTTGCTGAAGTCGCTAAAAGTCAATTCGGTGCTAAATCAGTCGATGTTTTCGTCAAAGGCGTAGGTCTAGGACGAGATGCAGCGATTCGTGCTATGGGCAGCTACGAAATCCTAGTTGACAGTATCAAAGACGTAACCGGCGTGCCACATGGTGGTGTTCGTCCACGTAAAGCGAGAAGGGCATAAACTATGGCACGAGATACTTCCCCAATTGTTAAACAAAGCCGACGTGAAGGCTATGTTCTTCATCCAAAAGCTAACAAAGTCATGGCTAAAAAGACTGGTATTCCAGGTATGCACGCCAATGGCCGTCCAGGCAAAGCTAGCCTCTATCTAACACAATTACGTGAAAAGCAAAAAGTTCGCCGTACTTACGGCCTACTTGAAAAGCAATTCGCTAGATTGATGGAAGAAGCTGATCGCGTAAGTGGTCACGGACAACTTCCAGGCGAAGTTTTACTTCAACTACTAGAACGACGTATTGACAACGCTGTTTATCGTGCTGGTTTTGCAACTAGCCGCCGCGCTGCTCGACAACTTGTCAGTCATGGTCACTTCATGTTGAACGGACGCCGTGTTGATATTCCATCAATTCGCCTAAAAGCTGGTGACGAGATTACAATCCGTCCCAAGAGTGCGAAGTCTGGCTACTTTAGTCAGATCGACGAAATTACCAAGAATACCTTCCAAGGGCCTCTAAGCTGGCTAAAAAGTAATCCAGAGAAACTAACCATTTCTATCACTGGTTTGCCAAAGCGCGATGAAGCCGAAACTGATATTAAAGAACAGCTAATCGTTGAGTATTACTCACGTTAAAGGGTAAGGAACCTACTATAATGACAAAAGTTATTCACAACCCAGCACTATCAAACATCGAAGAGATCAGCTCTACTAGCGCGACGTTCAATATCGAACCGCTACACGCTGGTTACGGTAACACGCTTGGTAACAGTTTGCGACGCGTTTTGCTTTCAAGTATCGAAGGGGCTGCTGTTGTAGCTTTCCGTGTTGAAGGTGCTAGCCATGAGTTCACAACGGTTGCTGGCGTCAAAGAAGACGTTATCGACATCATAATGAATGTAAAAAATATTCGCCTGAAGTCATTCAGCGATAAGCCAGTCGAACTACGCCTCGAGAAAAAGGGCGCAGGTATCGTTACTGCCGGTGATATCAAGACCACAGCTGACGTCGAGGTTATCAACCCTGACCAAATCATCTGTACGATTGACGATCCAAAGAAATCAATCATTATGGACTTCGTAATTGAAGTTGGCCGTGGTTACCAAACAATCGAAGATTCAAGTGCTAAACGACTACACAGCGACATGATTGCCGTTGACGCTATCTTTAGCCCAGTTCTACGCGTTCGTTACAAAGTTGAAGGTACTCGTGTTGGTCAAGAGACTAACCTCGACAGCCTAGCTTTAACGATTGAAACTGATGGTTCATTAACTCCACGCCAAGCTTTTGAAGAAGCCGCAGCTATCCTTGTTAACCAATACACAGCTCTTGCTGGATCAACTGTTGTTGCATCCGCACCTGCTCTTGGCCAAGACAAAGACAGTGAAATGAGTGAATTGAATACACCTATCGAAGAATTGAATTTAACAGCTCGAACCGCCAATGCCTTGATCAACAACGACATCCGCACAGTTCACGATCTTGTCACTTTAAGTGAACAAGACCTACGCGAACTAAAGGGTTTCGGATCAAAAGCGCTTGACGAAGTCAAAGAAAAATTGGCGGAATTGGAACTTTAATTATGCATCGACACGGATATATTGGACGTAAGTTTGGTCGCGAAACCGACCAACGACACGCGCTACTGAAAGGATTAGCGACTAGTTTGGTTATGCAAACCAAAATCGAAACGACTTTGCCTAAAGCCAAAGAACTAGTTCGTTACATCGAAAAACTAATTACCAAAGCTAAAAAAGGTGACCTACACAATCGCCGCCAAGTTATTGCTGGACTCAGCACCGAAACTGCTGCTTTCAAACTGTTTGACGAAATTGCACCTCAGTTGACTGGTCGAACCAGTGGACATGTGCGCGTTGAACGAACTGAATTGCGCGTTGGTGATGGTACGCAAATGGCAACAATTTCATTTGTTGATGAGCTAAAATCCATTCCAAAAGAGCTAAAAACTAAGGAGGTTAAAGCGTAATGGTTGTCAATTCAAAAACGTATTCGCAAAAACCAACCGAAGTAACTAGGCGTTGGATTCTGATTGATGCTTCAACTGCGACTATAGGCCGCGTTGCATCAGCTGCTGCTAAATACCTAATCGGTAAATACAAACCAACTTACACTGCCCACGTTGATGGTGGTGACTATGTTGTGATTATCAATGCCGAAAAGGTTCAATCAACTGGCGACAAAGAAGTTGCTAAAAAGTATTACCGACACTCAGGTTTTCCTGGCGGTATTACCGAATTAAACCTCGGTCAATTACGCGAAAAGACTCCCGAGAGAATTCTTGAATTAGCTATCAAAGGCATGATTCCTGTTAATAAACTCGCTTCTGATCGTCTAGCACGACTACGTGTCTTTAAGGGTGAAAATCACACTCATACTGCACAAACTCCCGAGAAAGTAGAGGTTAAATAATATGGCTGAATCTAAATATTTTTACGGTCTAGGACGACGCAAAAGTGCGACAGCTCAAGTTCGTTTGTTCCCTGGTAAAGGCAAACTAACGATCAACAACAAACCAGCTGCTGAATATTTTAACGACAACAAAACACTTTTGGCTGAAATTACAGATCCACTAGCGTTAGTTAAAAAACAAGCTGACTTCGACGTTACTGTTGTTGTCAAAGGTGGTGGTGTAGCTGGTCAAGTTGATGCTATTAAATTAGCGATTGCCAAGGCAATTACAACTGGCTTTAGCGACCTACGCTCAACTCTTAAAAAAGCTGAGTTCCTAAAACGCGATGCTCGCGAAAAAGAACGCAAGAAATACGGTCTACGTTCAGCTCGCAAGCGCGAACAGTTCTCAAAACGCTAATCGTTTTAAGATAACATATATTAACTCCTCTGTTATAAGAGGAGTTTTTATGTTATAATAAAGATGATAAGTAAATTAAATACAAATAAGCAATCAAAAGCTAAGCTGCTATAATAAGGATTAATATGACAAAACCTGTAATTTTAACTGGAATTCGAGCCAATAATGATTTAACTATCGGTAATTATTTTGGTGCAATCTTGCCAATTATTGACATGGCCAAAAAGCGTTCAGCTGATTATCAAATCAATATGTTTATTCCTGATTTGCATAGTTTTACGACGCCAATTGACCACAGTAATTTGTATAATCAAATCATTCACAACGCACGTCTTTTTGTGGCTGCTGGTTTGCCAATTGATAATGACAGCATTTATCTGTATCGCCAAAGTTACATCCCAGCCCACAGTGAAATGACTTGGATTTTGGATTGTTTTACTGGTTTTGGCGAGATGAGCCGTATGATTCAATTCAAAGATAAATCAGGCGCAATAGGCGATGATCGAACGAGTGTTGGATTATTTAACTACCCAGTTTTGATGGCCGCTGACATCTTATTGTATAACGCCCAATACGTACCAGTTGGCGAAGACCAAAGTCAACATTTAGAATTTACACGCGACATTGGTGAACGCATGAACAGCCGTTTTGGTGATATATTTACCATTCCTGACGCTGTTAAATCGCAACACGAATTTTTTGGTAATGACCAAGGCCTACGCATCAAGGACTTAATCGATCCAACTAAAAAGATGAGCAAAAGCGACGAATCTGGCCGTGGTGTAATCTTTCTTAGTGACACACCTGCCGACGCTGCCAAAAAGGTAATGGGCGCAACAACCGACAACTTGGCATCAATTCATTTTGACCGTGTTAATCAACCAGGTATCAGCAATCTACTAGAAATCTTGGCATTGCTACGTGGCGTATCACGCGACAGTGTTGTGGCTGAATTTGAAGGCCAAACTAAGTATGGTGAATTTAAATCAATCGTTGCCGGTGAAGTTGAAAAGTTTTTGACAGACTTCCAATCACGCTTGGCCTTGGTTGATGATGCCGCCGTACTGGCTAAACTTGAACAATCCGAACGCGATATGACGCCAATTGCTAATGCCACACTGCTGCGAGCTCAACAGACTGTCGGTCTAAGGCCCAAGGCTAATTAATGGTTAAACTATCAAGTCGTGATGCTTTGGACGTCCTGCGCCGCTATAAACTGGCAGGTAATGATAATGTGCCGCGCAATATCGAGAACATCAAGACTTCTCATCCTAAACCATCAAACACATTAATAGCGTTCAGATTTAATAAACAACAATTCTATATCTTGTTTGACGATACCGCCGAGGATAATGTAGATTACGTTATATCTCAAATTAAAACCGTCAAAAACAATATGATGGGCCAACTGGCGATTAATCCAAACGACGAGACTTCGACCTATGCGCTGCCTTTTAAGGGCAAAGAATGTTATCTGTTCACAGTTATCTCAGACAAAAAGCGGCTTGATGGTGAACTGGCGCGACGCTACCCTGATACTTCACGTAGCACTTGGCAAAAATATATCAAAGCCGGCCACGTCAGCATTAATGGCAAAGTTGTTACATCATCCAAGCAAGATGTGACGGATGTCGATTTGATCGCGATTAACAAGCCCGAAGCAACCGATTTCAGTAAAAGTGAATTACCGATTATATATATTGACGATAACGTTATTGTGATTAACAAACCGATTGGCGTTTTGTCGCATTCCAAAGGCGCTATGAACGATGAATTTACAGTAGCTAGCTTTTTCGGACGCTATTCAACTTATAATATCGAAACTAATCGCCCTGGTATTGTTCATCGTCTGGATCGTGATACTAGCGGCGTGATGATTGGCGCCCGAAACCTCGAAACTGCAACGCTGTTGCAAAAGCAATTCGCTGATCGCAAAACCAAAAAGACTTACGTTGCCATCTTGGATGGTGTTCCAAAACTTGATATCGCCAATATTGATCTGCCGATTAATCGCAATCCATCCAAACCGAGCACCTTTCGAGTTGATAGTAACGGTAAATCAGCTGTTACTAAATATGAAGTTCTTGCCCGTGACGACAAGTATTCGTTAGTTAAATTGCAACCTCAAACTGGTCGTACTCACCAGCTACGCGTTCATATGGGCTATTTGAACACGCCTATTTTGGGTGATAAAGTTTACGGTCAACCGGCTAAACGTTTGTATCTGCACGCCTACAGTTTGGAAATAACCATTCCAAGTGGTAGCCGTCAAACATTCACAGCACCTGTTCCGTCAGATTTTAACGATTATTTTCCAAATATATCTTTATGAATAAGCCAATCCTCAATCCAGCCAGCGAAAAAACTTTAATCGCTATTACCAAAAACATGCCGCAGTCATTACTGTTAACTGGCGAAAATGGTGTTGGTTTAAGTGTTGCTGGTCTTTATATTGCTGAGTTGGTTCAGATTGAGCCGACTATTATCTTGCCTGAAAAGGACGAGAAGATTGACTTGGATAAAGGCATTATCAGCGTCGATATTATGCGCCGTCTGTACGACGAAACTCGTACCAAAACTTCAGGCGAACGTATTATCATTATTGACTATGCCGAGCGAATGACTAGTCAAGCGCAAAACGCCTTTTTGAAACTGCTTGAAGAACCAGGTTTGGGTGTACATTTTATCCTAGTGTCGCATTCATTATCTAAATTATTACCAACAATCTTGTCTCGTACCGAAAAACTTGAGATTAAACCAATTACAGAGGTTCAATCGAATCAACTATTGGACGATTTAAATGTGAATGACAAGACAAAACGTTCACAGTTATTGTTTATCGCCAGCGGCTTGCCGGCTGAATTGACGCGTTTAATCAACGACGAAACATATTTTACTAAACGTGGCCTGACTGTCCGTGACGCTAGAGATTTGATTAACGGTAATAATTATCAAAAATTATTGATTGCTCAAAGATACAAAGACGATAGGGCGGGTGTTTTGGTATTACTGTTGGACATGGCTAATATTTTAAAGCACAGTATCGTGACCAGCCCTCAAATTGACAAGATCAGCCGGATTGATGCTATCTTGGATGCTTATCAACAAATTGAATCTAACGGTAATATTCGCCTCTGTTTGGCGCGGATGGTTTTATAATCTGTTATAATATTAGGCAGATATGTTAAGTCTGTTATTAGTTATATTGCTGGGTGTCTGGGTGATTTATCAGCCACAGACGGCTGCTGAGATTGCTTCAGATTTACCAGCTAAATTATCTGAAAAGCTTAAACAATTGTGGACGATCGCCCAAGAATCGCTGCAGACTAATAAATACTTACGTGCTGAAAAGGCCCTGCTGACTATTCTGCGCGTCGATGAACGCAATGCCAGCGCTTATAATCGCCTAGGTATTTTGTATGCCAAACAAAAATCATTCAAAGATGCAATTGAGTGTTTTGAAATCGCTCAGTCGTTAGAGCCAAGCGCTAGTAGTTTACATAACGTCGGTCTGATTCATTTTGAAACCGGTAGTTATGAAAAGGCTGGATTGGCCTTTGAGCAAGCTTTAGCAATCGACAGCAATCTGGCGTCTCGCCATATCGCCTATGCTAAGGTTCAAGAAAAATTAGGTAATCACAAAAAGATGATTGAATCGCTCGAAAAGGCGGTTGAATTAGATCCAATTCCACAGACTTTAAATATTCTAGCCGATGCTTATGAGCGAGTTGGACAGACCGAGTTGTCACTTAAACTCCGCGAAAAGTCAGCCAAGATGATTATTCCTCAAGGTCAACCACGACGAGTCCAACAGCCACGACGCGTGGTGATGTAAATAAAAATATCCACCGGCAAGGGTGGGTATTTTATTTGGTGCTGAGAGAAGGACTCGAACCTTCGGAGCCGAAAGGCGGGAGATTTACAGTCTCCTGTGATTGCCACTACACGATCTCAGCGTACTTGGAGCCGACTTTCGGGCTTGAACCGAAGACCTGCTGTTTACAAAACAGCTGCTCTACCACTGAGCTAAGTCGGCATAATATTTAAAGTACAGATATAAGTGTACAAAACATCTTGATTTAATGCAATAAGTAGTCAGGTTATCGCTTATGATAAAATAGACGAAGTATGTTAGATGAAAGCAAGCTCAGAGAATTGTACATCAACCAAAAACTATCAGTGACAGAGATATCAAAATTAATGATTTGCTCAATTCATAAAGTAAATTACTGGATGGATAAATACGGCATTAAACGCCGTTCGATTAGTGAGGCAATATATCAAAAGAATAATCCAAATGGCGATCCTTTCAAAATTAAAACTATCACTACCGTCCAAGATGCAGAATTGCTTGGTATTGGAATTGGTCTTTATTGGGGCGAAGGTAATAAATTAAGTAAACACTCTGTTAGGCTGGGAAATACTGATCCAGGAATTATTAAAACGTTCATAAAGTTTTTAGTAGAAATATGCGGTATAAATACTGGTAAACTACGATATAGCCTGCAAATATTCAGTGACGTCGATCCACAACAGGCGCTTGATTATTGGAAGTCTAAATTGAAGGTAGATGAGTCTCAGTTTACAAAGGTAATCGTTACACCTGCACGTGGCGTCGGTACTTATCGCAACAAAAATATGAACGGAGTTTTAACAGTTAACTTCCATAATTACAAATTAAGAGATATAATCGTATCAATGTGCCGCGATAGCTCAGCCGGTAGAGCGCAAACTCGGTAAGTTTGAGGTCTCGGGTTCGATTCCCGATCGTGGCTCCATTTGTAATTTAACCGCCCAATTAGGGCGGTTTTTGTTATAATGGACACATGGCAACATTTAGTTTTGACACCGTATCTGAATATGACAAAGCCGAAATGAATAACGTTTTCGCAATGGTCGAAAAAGAAATTAGTAATCGCTATGATTTTAAAGGCACGCCCGCCGAGATTGATTGGATGGATGACAAGGCTGGATTTAAAGTTATTGGCGCTAATGAGTGGCAAATTGACAGTATAATTGATATTATTCGTAAAAAGTTAGCATCTCGCGATCAAAGTAGTAAAACTATTGATATGAGCAAAGATGTTATCATCAGTAATCTAAAGGCGACCAAACAACTGCCGTTTATCGCTGGCCTTGATCAAGACAAAGCTAAGCTTATTACCAAGCTTTTAAGAGATAAATTGCCCAAAGTAAAAGCCCAAATTCAAGGTGAAACCGTTCGAGTCACAAGCAACAGCAAAGACGATTTGCAGGTTGCTATGCAGCTAATTCGGGCCGAGGACTTCGATTTTCCAGTCGGATTTAATAATTATAGATAAGCGACTTGCCGCCGCCGATGTTATTTGCTATAATCTCATCTAATAGTCTGTACAAAATATAAGGAATTTTATGGCAAAAAAGAATACAAAGCGCAAATTAGTTGGTTTAGTAAGTACTCTAACTGGTCACCGTAGTTATTACACGACCAAGAATACTCAAAACACGACCGAAAAGATCTCGATCAAAAAGTATGATCCGATCGCTCGCGTTCACGCACTCTATACCGAAACCAAAAAGAACCTTGGCCGCAACGAAATCAAACCTCGCAAAGGTTAATTCAAACTGCTGATCAATAAATAACTCCGAATAATCTCGGAGTTATTTATTTGTCTTCTTAACCAGATTCAGCAGCGTTGATATATATTCGGCGTGCGTCCATGTCAGTGGGGCAGGCGATATAATCTGATTCGAGACAGGATCTATCTGTTCAGCCATAACGCCGCTATCCATAGCATGACTCTTGGCCCAATCTAATATAGCCAGGGCTTTGTCTGATTCATCAGTGTCAATATAATACTGAGCTAGCCAGAATGAGGTAATAAACCAATAATTTCCAGTAATGCTGCTGTTCGTTCGGCGATAATCGTCGTTTTCGTATCTTGGCAGGCCTGGCGCGCCGTCGTTAATACCAAATAATTGTTTGATAGTGCTAATCGACGATATTATCTCGTCACTTTTGGCGTCAAATAACCCAAAGGTATAAGCTCCGAAGACACTTGAACAATCAATCACTTCATTCTTGATAATCTGACCATTTTTGACATTCAAACCCATATAGAACATTTTGCTTTTTTCGTTATACAGGTGTTTATGGGCGGCGGCCTGAATCTCACTGGCGGCAACTCGCCATTTAACGGCGTTATTCGAATCACGAGCAGCAGTTGCCAGATCAGATGCTGCATTAAGGGCTGCAAAGGTGACAGCGGTTGAATATGTCGAAGTTAGGAATGTCTGCTCCCACAGGTCATAGCTTGGCCTTGGTAAACCAGTTAGTTTATCGACAAACTCGGTCATAAAATTAGCCATCGGCACAATCATGTCTTTGTAGAACTCTTTTAATAAGTCATCGTCTGGATGCAATTGATAATACTGAGCAAACATAAACAGCGGCAAAGCCGTCTCGTCCTCTTGAATCGGTGGCGCGACTATGCCGTCATGAAGATATGAATGCCAACTACTACCAAGCGCTCCATCAGCACGATATTTATGCATCATATAACCGTCAGGATGTAAGCCACGTTTTGTAAATTCAAAGAATCGTAAGGCTTCGTTTTTGTAACCCATGCGAATCAATGGCCATAATGTATATGCACCGTCGCGGGGCCAACTGTAGGCATAGGCATCGCGTGAGTAGTTCAACATCGAGGTATCAGTGCTGGCGATGATAGCACCATGATTATCAATCTGTGACTTGATTACCATCACACTTTGCAGAAAAGTACGACGATGGGTTTGGTCGATTGAATCAATTATATTGTAAGTAGGTTTAAGCCACTCGTTCCACCAATCAGCTGTTCGATGCATAAAGCTAGCTGCACCTTCGTCCTCGACGCGCTTATGCAGGTGTAAAGCCTCGCTGGTAGACATGCCGGCTACAATCCAATAATTAACCCGTTCAGAACTGTTGGCATCGATATTAAGCTTGAATCTGATAGTAGAATCGACTCGGCCATGCTCAACATTATTCATGCCCAATTCGCCATCATCGGCGTCACGATAAGTGCCTTCTTTGCCTTCGATACCGAATAAACCAACAGTATATTGGTCAAAAGTTTTGTTATTATATTCGCCGGACACGACAAAAGCTCGATGACCGCGATAATGAAGAATAGCATGGCTGTCTGGAATGTATTGAGCGGTATCGGTATTGCTGCGTGAATCACCAATTGCGAAAGCTTGATGCATGAATAACCGAACATCACGAACTTGATCGCGCAAGTTAACAATGTGAACATTACGGAAAAAAGCGTTGACGTTAGTGTCAACGAAATCATCGAACTCTAATAGGATGCCAATATTGTCATTTTTAGCTACGGTATGACCGATCAAAGCACTGTGAGGATAGCTGAAAGTAAAAGTCCAGTCATGTTGTTGGTTTTTGGGATTATCAATCCAGCTAACTTGACCATCAACCCATACGCCAACTCGGTGTCTAAGGTCACCACCAGCCGAGTGGTTTTCGAATCCAACGTAAGGGTAATAAAAGTCGTGGACTGTGCCAAAATTATTTAATCCAACATGAAGTTCGCCGTTACTAAGAACGATCGGCCTAGCCATTCAGCCCTCCGGTGTGGTGGTAGTGGTGTAATCGCCAGCGCAAGTCGCGGATGACGTTCATGACATATAAAAAGGCATCATAAGGCGATTCGTATGGACTAAAGTAGGCATGAACATCGCCGTCACTAAACCACTTGGTACACATATAGTAAACGTGATCAGAAGTTTGTAATTTGCGCCAATCACTAATCAGTTCAAGGTCGCCCGTCAACAAGATGTCTTCTTCCATTGAATAGATATACTTTAGGGCTTCTTGCTGCATACTATTACCTAACCAAGCAGTTAAATCGCGTTCAGTATCAGCCCAAGTGACGGTATTTGGCATACTAATTTCACCAGATGGTTTAAACTCATCGATGGCGCCTGATACAGTATAGAATGTATTTAAAGGATTGCTGAGCCATCTACCGACAAATGATTCAAAGAAATCAAAGATGCCAGTGTCTTTCCATTGGTGCTCACCAAAAGTCTCGTAGTCCATGAACAAGTTAATGATTGGCTGCTGATCGATCGAAGAGTTGGCCCATTCACTGTAAGTCTCAGCCGAAAGCGGCCATTGTGACCAATCCTTGTTACTAAAGCGAAAGGCAATATCATCACTTAAACGATAGTTCTTCATCAACAAGGCGATATTTTCGGTACCAGCTGGGCGATAGATATGATTTGGACTGCGCCATTCCAATATTGGATCCCAGCCTTCAGCCAAGATGCCTTTAAAGCCACGCTTGTCGGCCCATTGTGCCAGCGAATCATTATAGGCTAGCTCGGTATTACGGAAGACCTGAGTCTCGACACCAAATAGTTCACGAATCTTAGCCTTGTGGGCCTCAACCTGACGCTCAAATTCAGCTATGCTGTAGAAAAAGGCGAGTGAATGATAATAAGTTTCAGCTACAATCTCAACCCGACCGGTTTTAACCAATCTTTGGAAACTCTCGATAACATCTGGTGCCCACTGCTCGGCTTGTTCTAGGAAGGTACCGGTGATACTTAGCGAAACTTTAAACTCAGGATTATCAGCAAGAACTTTTTCCAATAGGGCATTCATTGGACGGTATGATTTGTCGGCAACTTTTCTAAAAACCTGTTCGTTATTACGTTCGGTATCATAGGCTGGCTCGTTGTAATAGTCATGTTTAATAGCTGTGTCAAAGACACTATATTTGCGCACGCGGAATGGTTGGTGTACGTGTAGGTAAAGAACTATACCACGCTTGCTCATACTGTTACTCCTTGTTGGCTTTTGTCGTATATTTTGATGCACAAATCTGCGACGTCATTCCATGATATTTTATCATACTCATGCTTAATATTCTGCTGTAATTCAGTTTTTAATGCATTTGATGTTGCAATGCCAATCAATTGATCCGCCAAGACGTCTTCATCCCAAAAATCATAACGAAAAATACTATGTAATACTTCACCAACGCCGGATTGGCGCGAGATAATTAACGCATTGCCATGATGAGCAGCCTCAAGTGCTGTTAGACCGAATGGTTCACTAACTGAGCTCATCACAAAGACATCGCCGACACTATAGGCATCGCGCCATTGCTTGCCGCGGACGAAACCAGTAAAGAACACCTTATCGGATATACCTAGGCTAGAGGCTAATGCAATCAACTCATCGCGCTGTTCGCCATCGCCAGCTAATAAAAAGACTAATTTGTCGTACTTTTCGCAAGCTCTGGCAGCGGCGCGAACAAAGTTAGCCAAGCCTTTTTGAATAGTGAAACGTGTAACAGTCGTGATAACTGTATAACCTTCGGCCTTTAAAGCCTCAAGATATTTATAAGTGCTGTGGTCATAGACATAGCCGTCATCAAAACTGCTGACGTCAATCGCATTATGAACAACTTCAATTTTGCCCTCGGGAATGCCATATTTTTGAACGATAATATTTTTTGTGATATTACTGACGGCGATAATTCGATCGGCCATCATCATACCTTGGTATTCAATCTCGTGGACTAGGGGATTACCACTATTACTACCAGAACGATCAAATTCGGTTGCGTGAACATGAACAATTAGTGGTGCATCGGTTAATTCTTTGGCGCGCATACCGGCTTCCATTGTTAACCAATCATGTGCATGTATAATGTCAGGTTGTGAAGTTAAAACTAACTTTTCAACGAATTCAACATAGCGTTTTTGAACACCACGCATGTCTTTTAAGTCGTTGATGTCAGCTTTGGACAAGGTTTTATCTAATACTTTCGAGCTGTCGTATGCGCCTAAGCCATATCGTTCAAGTGGCGTCAAACCAGTCGCGCCGTGAACAGTCATAAATTCAGTGCCTGGGTGATGTGCCGTATAAGGCAAGACAAAGTCAATTTTAGCCCCTTTTAGGGCCAATGCTTTGGACATATGATAACAAGCTACGCCTAACCCACCACTGTTGTGAGGAGGAAGCTCCCACCCTAGCATTAATATATTCATACCGCTATGTACAAGTTGCCAAGATACTGGCTAACTAACCACTCCTTTTTAATTACATACGCGCGTTCTTACGACAATTATAAGACGACGCTTACGCTTTTGCAACACTTTAAAAGTTTTAATTATTCTGTTACAATATCGTAGTCGCCATCAACATAGGGGTATAGTACAACGGCTAGTATATAAGTCTCCAAAACCTAAGATCGTGGTTCGATTCCACGTACCCCTGCCAAAATAAATAATCCTGCGTTCACGTAGGATTATTTATTTTGCGCACGCTGCGTCAACCGAGCTTCGATCCCGAGAGGCTTACGGATTGTTATAAAGTCTTGCGTCGGACACACGCCTCTGCAAAGCGATTAAAGACTTTTTTGTAGGGCTTCTTTGTTTTAGTATTAGATGAGGAGAATATTTATGAAAAAGAGCAACGACACCTACTGTATCGTATTCAAAGGAAAGAATGTTACTGAGCGTTATTATCGCGACAAAGAAGGTTGGATAAAGATTAGCAATCGAGGACGCGTTTTTCGCGCCACGGCAGAGCAGGTCCTTAATCATCTACTGCCAGCCTTGGCCTTCAGCGATAAACTCGGGCTGACAGTCGAGGTGGAACATTGCGAAGAACCATATTGGCAAACACTTGAGATTAATACTCTGTCAAAATGAACAATACCAAAAACTGACTGCAGGCTTTTTACTGGTATAGGCTGTATAATGTAAAGAGTAATTATCATGAAAAAACTCAGTATTGAAGAATTTGACGAACTTATCTCTTTAGCTCAAATAAAACCTCGTCTAAAACGAGAATTGAGGTTTGTTAACTGTGTAGAAAATATGTCCGATGAAGAATGGGACGAAAGGGAACTGTTAAGTGTTTCTGATCGCAATGGTAACAATGGCGTCCTCTTGTTGGCATTGGACAAAGGCATGTATGTCCTGCCGTATGAACTTAAGACTGGGATTACGAGTTCCATAACGGGTCGATCGCAATCGGTCATCTGTGACTTTTGTCGAACATGGCAACGTGGTGACAAATCGGCCAGTATTCGTTTTTTGAAAAGCAAAAACTCCAGCGTCCACTATCTATGTTGTGCAGATTTACTGTGCAGCATGCACGTTCGCGGCAAAACCGATACATCACTTACTTCAAGGACTCAATTACGTGAAGATATGTCGGCTGATCAACGTATCGAACGCTTGAACACTCGCTTAGCTGACCTTGTAGCCACGTTACCAATCGAACCTGTTTTGGTTGATTAATATATCCTTACGTTATATTGCGTCGAACATACGCTCCTGCAAATATTTCTGTTATTATTAAGCTTATGGATCAAATAACTCGCAAAGAATCTGATTTTATTTTAATCAATCCCAAAACAGCCAATCTAAATATAGATCCGGTTCACGAGCTAAAAATTAATCGTTTTGAAAAACCTAAGCCATATTGGCTTTATGCACTCAAACTTGAACATGGAAAATACTATGTAGGCTTTACAGGAATGCGTAATCCCTACGACCGCATAATGCAGCATGTCGCGGGCGAAGGTGATGGGGCAAAATGGACAGAATTACACAAGCCAATTGAAGTGATTGAAATTCGTGATGCAGGTATAATTACAGCAACAGAAGCAAAAGCATATGAACAGAATTTAACTTGGCAGTATATGAAAATATACAAAACAAAAAACGTAAGAGGAGGTGTATTTAACTACACTGGCAGAATATTTCGTATAGGTGACAGCGCCATTATGGGCTATATGTTTGACTCAGTTATAGTTGGAGTTATGTTTATAATCGCAGATTCATATATCATGCTGCGGCATATTTTTAATTGGTGGTAAACTAAAAGCTACGAAGGGAGTCCACTTGAGGCTGCCAAATAAAATTTGAAACGCTCTTAGCCAACTGTAACATACTAGCGGATAATGAGATTACATTAATTGATAGTATAATGGTTGTTATGCGATACTCGCCTAAGAGTGAAGTCATTTTGGAAGTAACCGATATGTACGGTACTGTTGTTAAATTTTGGAAAAACAACTATGATAAGCATAAGGATAAACATCCAGAATTAAGAAATAAACAGTTTTGCCCCGGACAAATAACTATGGCACTACAACAACCGTCATTTGTAATTCAAGGTAATCATCATAGTACACTTTGCTACTACCTTGAATTATTTAGATTTCGTGGTATAATAAAGTACACTAAAGTTGTAGTACAAGAAGCAGAACGAAACAGTAGCGCTAATCCTCATTGTGTCATAAAAACCGCATTTAAAACTGACCATGTTCAAGAAACTAATTACGGTTTTGTGCCGATGTATTATAATAGTAAGTAGGAGCAAGCAATGGCAACTGAACTAAAATTAGATAGACTGAAGATTCTTTCTCAATTGAGAGACATTAAGAGTATATCTAATGACTGGGCGCTTGAATATGATGTTGATGTTGATCAACTATTTTATGGTGTTAAGAAAATACCTAAGGGATATTTCTTGTTTCAACTTAATGACGAGATTAATTTATTCGTTAATAAGAACTCAAGTATAAGAGGTATGTTTGTTGAATATTTTGGAAATAATTATCTCGAGCACAACAAAGAACTAAAACCTGTTCTGCAGGTATTTGAAGGTAATGATGGTGAACCGAAAAAAATTAGAAATATTGAGCGCCTTGCTTTGGAGAAAGATCTGTTGTTTAGTGCGCTATCTTCACTTGTTGATAGGGAAGAGCTTATTACGGCCGTAGCCTAGTGCGCTACTGTAAGAAATGAAAATTCTCTCCAGGTTAGATGTATGGTGAATATCAACAAGTAGAGCGGTGTACATACCCCCAACCTGTCAAACTAGGTAAGAAAACTTACTGGACACGCGGTGAGCTTATCGTATAATTAATCTATGGAAGTGCTACAAAGTGGTCGAGAGGACCAAAACCCAAGAGCGTTATTGCGTGAAGCAAAAAATTGGCTCGAAGTTTATAAACTACTTTGCTCTAGTACGCAAAACACCGATCTAATTTATCAGTTGTTATACAGCTTTTTCTTTGCTGTTGAACTTTATCTTAAATCATACATCGTTTTACAAAATCATGAATATGCAGATAGCCAAAAGCTTAAAAAGTTAAATCATAATTTCCAAGTGATGAGGCAACAAGTTCAGCGATCAAATAACAAAACTACTTATGTCTTATTGAAAAAGCAGCTTGATAATAACCAAATCTTGCTTCACAACAAATGGAACGAGTTTTTGCGTTATGTGCCGGCTCAAATTATGGTTAGTATCGAAAGAGACATGGAAAAAGGTGCTCACGACTGGCAGCCATTATTTTCACACATAGAATCGATCGTTGAACAGCAATATGATCAATGGGAGCATGATCATTACCCAAAGAAAGAAAGTTGTTCATTATTGCTGTCTATAGAGGCTCCCAAAGACGAGAAAATAATAAATATAACGTCCCGGGACATTATAAAAACATGCCAAAATTGTAGGCCTATTTGGGTTAGTGCAGTGTTCCGTACTATAACTTTCCCATGGAGTGTAGAACCAAAAATGGCAAAGTGCAAGATTTGCGGAAAAGATTTTGTACTTGATAAAAGCTGGGTTAGAGGGTTAGATTAACAGTTACAAACTCATCAATTATGGGGAACGTAACAAAAAACGCCACAATCAAGTGGCGTTTTAAGTTATTCGGCAAATCCCTAAAGATGTATCAACCAAATAAACACACCAATTGAGATCATGGTTAGTGCGATAAACAAACCAAGTCCAACAGGTGAACCCCAGCTGAACCACGAACCCCAGGCTCGCCAATGTTGTACTGGCCAAGCATAGTTTTCGCGATAGCTTTTCCAGGCTTCAAGGTCTCGCTTGGTTTTCTCTTCTTTGCTTTCTTTCATATATATCCTTTGTATATAATTTGATTAACTTACTCGACCTGTAAATCAATACTCTCAGATGAAACCGCAACCTCTTTATGTCCGAGTTAGACGAGGGTAGTATAGCGGAATTATTTCATAATCATATTAACAGTATTTACTAATTACGTCTATTGGGCATTGCCAAACGTAAAAAAGTTGAATAGTATGAGGTGAATGATCTGATAGGCTACGGCAAAGTTGGCGACCGATTAATTAAAAGATGTCAGACCTTTTTTGATAAGCCTTAAAACTGCTATAGTTAATACATGACTCCAACAAAAACAAAATTCATGTCGTTGCCGTTATGGGTTTACATCGTCAGTTGGCTATTTTTTGTTTATTTGTTCGTTCAAATCCTAAGCTTTCGCGCTGATAATTCAAATAATGTTATCTTGAGCGGCCTTTATTTCGTAGAGTTTGGCGTCCACGAAGTGTCGCATATGATTGTGTCGTTTTTGCCACAAATCTATGTCGCAATCGCTGGATCATTGGGCGAAATTAGTTTTACAATTCTAATTTTATACGCTACTATCAAAGCTAAATCATATTTCGCAAGTATTTTCGCTAGTCTGTGGACGATGTTAGCAATGAACTGCGTCGGCATCTATATGGCTGATGCCAGAACTCAATTGCTACCACTAGCAGGCCCAAGTGAGACCGTTTATCATGACTGGCATTATATATTCGGCCAACTTGGCTGGCTAAACGCTGATGGAATTATTGGCGGTACGGTTCGAGGTATTGGTGATGTCGTCGGGGTCGCAGCTTTAATATTTGGATTGGTTTTAATAGTAATCAAGATTAAATTAAGTCGCGAAAGAAATCGTAGTTAATTCGTTATCAGATTATTCATAACGCATAGCGTTGAGAGGACTGATTTTGGTTGTACGGCGCGTTGGGTAAAGACCGGCCAATAAACTGATGATGACAGATATTACCACAATCGATACAACTAATAATTCTGGGAAATACATTATACTTACTGCCGTATTACCGCTTCCGGCTGCCATAGTGTAGATCATGTAGTTAATAGTTTGACCGATAGCCATACTAACCGACACGCCAATTAGACCTCCAGCCAGACCGATGATTAATGCTTCCGTCATAAAAATGCGACGAATGTAAACTTTTCTAACACCAAGAATCTTCATCAACCCGACCTCCCTGGTCTTTTCGATAAGCGATATGGTCATTGTGTTAAAAATGCCAAGGGTAGCAACGATAACCGAAATCATACCGACAGAGACTAAGATAATCTGGAAAACTTGGAAGAATTGGTTAACCTGATCAATCGTGTCTTTGACTGTGCTGACCTTAAACTCCATAAATTCAATCTGTGATTTGACCTTCGCAACGTCATTGACGCTCTTTAGTTGAACTTTGAGGGCGCTATAGCGATCAACACCAAGGTCGGTGATAGTTTTTAGTGGTACAAAGGCGTACGATGTTTTGCCGTCGTCAGTAATGCCAGTTATTGTAGCGCTGATGGTTTTGATCTGAGTTACAGCCGTTTTATCGGTAAATAAATCAGTTCGTAGCACCAGACGCAAATCAATTTTTTGTCCAACCAAAGTTCCTGGAGCTTTGGTAGTTAACTTGTTGGCTAGCGTAGTGTTCAGTACAACTGCCTCGCTAGCGTCATGAGCATAGATTTTACCACTAACCATTTTGGGGTTAATAATATTAAGTAAGTCGTTGTTAGTACCGTAAATAACACCGTCTGACTTGGATTCGCCAACTCGAGCGTCGCCGGCCACAGCGATCTGGGGATAGATTTTAGCAACTTCAGAAAAGTCTTTTATCTGGTTAATAGCTGTGTTATCTAGGCTGATTACTTTTGATGAGCCGTTTGAAACGTCGATATTTTTGAGGGTATCGCCGTTAGCTATCTGTGCAGTGGCGGCTCGCTGCAAGCCATAACTAAATGCCATCAGTAAACAGACAAAACCAACGCTAATCGCTACGCCAGCAACAGTCAAAAAGGTTCGCAATTTACGTCGCAATAAGTTCTTGATAGCCAATCTTAATATGTATGAATATTTCATTTTATAGCCCCACCAACGAAATTGTCTTTTTGGCGACCATAAACTAAATCTTTAACGCTAATATGGCTGATTTTGCCGTCCACCATATTTATGATTTTAGTGGCATATTCAGAGTAAATCGGGTTATGAGTTACCATTACGATAGTGTGCTTATATTCTCGGTTTAGCATTTCAAACTGTTGCATAATACTAACCGCCGAAGCTGTATCCAGGTTGCCAGTCGGTTCGTCAGTCATAATAATTGGCGGATTTGTAATAAGGGCGCGACAGATCGCGACTTTAGTCTGTTGACCACCAGACAGTTCGGTTGGTGTGTATTTTGCATGACCTTCCAGGCCAGACATTATCAGGCTGCTTTTGGCTTGCGATAGACTGCGCCTATGACGACTGCCAATGATATCTAATGGAAAGGCTACATTCTCAATCACATTAAGGGATTTAATCCAGTTAGATTGCTGATAAACAACGCCAAAATTCTTTTGACGGAACAGAGTTCTATTGTCTTCGTCAAAATTGTAAACATTACGCCCCTGAACATTAACATGTCCAGCACTAGGCGGCTCTAGGCCAATAATAGTATTAAACAGCGTGCTTTTGCCGCAACCCGAAGGTCCAAGTATAACCACAAATTCACCTGGTAAAATCTCTAAATCAATATCAATAAGAACAGGAATATTATCCTTACCAACCTTGTAGCTTTTATGTAGCCCCTTAACGGTGATTATTGGATGGTTAGAGTTAATCATATTATTTCGTAATTATATCCCACTATTAGCTTTAGCACTATCATCACTTAAATAACCATCCAAAAGTACCCTGCAAAGACTTCAAGACCGTATCAAGTATTGATGATTGAATGAAACCAGTTAAGGCACTGCCAGCCTCTGACTTGGCCGTATTGTTTGAAGCATCAGCCGAAACGACCCTGAAATAATACGAGCTGGATGGCTTTAGGTCTCGCAAGATAACAACATGCGAAGACGACAATGAACCATCTTTGGCGGTACTCATTGGATAGCTGTCGCCCGTAATGCCCTCAGCATATTCAACCTGCGAAGTGGACGGTTCATCAGTGTCCCAAGATACGACAATTTGAGCGACAGTGTCCAGACCATAACCAGATGTAGTTGATTCAGTGACAATATTAGATATACCTGGTGGTCGAGTATCATAGGCTGTGGTTACTCGATTAGAGTCCGAGATAGCCAAATTACCATAGGCGTCTCGTCCCTCTGCAGCCATACGGTAAACAGTATTATCCTTCAGATTAGGCACCAGAATTGAGTGCTTGGTCGATAAGGTTGACAATGAAGTCTCCTTGGCACTAGTTGAGCTGCCTTCATAGGTCAAGACAGTTGAAGTCGTTGGCACATTAGAATCCCAAGATACTTTCAGTGTTGATGTGGCAGTGTTGTGTTGCTGCTCAAAGGTAACGTTAGATATTCGCGGCATCATCAAAGTATCAAAGTTGTAATCATCCGACACCAGATTATTACCATCTGTGTCAGTGCCAATAATCTTGAAATGGTAAGTACTCGAATTAGATAGATTTGTAAGTTTGACGTTATGTGTAGTGACACCCGAGCCAGAATTATCAGATAACTCCTGGCCATAAGTATTGGTTAGTCCATAATATATTTTAGACGTCGCGATAGTCGTTGTTTTCCAGCTAATAATCGCCGACGTCAGATTAATATCTGACACAGTCACTTCGGCTACACCTGGCGCAACATCGGTTTTGAAGCTATATTCTGTCGAATAGGCAGTATCGGCAGCATAATCCCGATTGTCATCAAGTGATTGGACTTTAAAGTAGTAGCCAGTGCCAGGCTGTAAACCAGTTAGCAACACCTTGTGAGCGGTGACATTATCGATTTGACCACGACTTTCTGCATAGGATTTGTCTGTTGAGTAGGCGACCGAAGATGATGATGGACGATCAGTTGACCACGTAATCACAGCCGTAGTTGCCGTAGCTTTAAAGTCAGGCCCAGATACAATCAAAGGTGGTTCAGTGAATTTGCCGGTTGGCATCTTTGTCACAACAGACGAAAAGGCAGATTCTGCACCGGCATTATCGACAGCTGTCATCTTATAAGAATAGGTAGATGTCGACGATAAACTAGTGTCTGTGTAGGCTACCGAGCTAATTGAAGCAACTTTGTTATATGTTGTTTGATCAGTTGATCGATAAACGTAATATTTACTGACCGTACCAGCCGATGGCGCCTGCCATTTGACGGTCAAGGCCCAATCACTCGCACCTCTGTCTGAGCTGTCTGATATTAATGGCCTATTTGGTATTCCAGGAGCAACTGTGTTACATTCGAACCTGATTTCAGAGTAATTGCCCCAATTGATCTGACCTGAATTATCAACCGCTACAACGTAAAAGGTATTAAAGCCCTGTTGGGTAGCAGCTGGCATAGCACCAGTTGTAAGTGCTGTAGTGTAAACAGAATTATTGATACTTGGTTGCGCATTAACAGAGTAGTAATAGCCTTTAACGCCACTGATTGATGTTGGTTCAGTCCAACTGAAAGTAAAGCTATTTGCGACCGCATTTGGAGGTGTGACAGCTAAACTACCAGGAGTAGCCGGTGCTTCACCGTTATAGTAATAATGAACAATAGTATAGCCGTCGGACACGTTACCAGCTATATCAACACTGCGAACATAAAAATCATTTTGACCATTTTGATAGGATGTCATATTAGTAATATTGAGTACTGGAACAGTCACACTCCAATTATCGCCACCGCCGGCCCGCTTGTACTGATAACCAGCCATACCAGATGCACCGGTGCCACTGTCATAACCAGCTGGCCAACTGAAGTCAAAGTTATTAGTTGTCGACCAGCCAACTGGCGAAACAGTGATATAGGCCGGATTAGTCGGTTTAGTTATATCGTATTTGTAATTAAACAACGTCGCTGAAGCGCTGCGATTGCCAACTTGATCAATTGTTTGCATTATCAAATAATATTGTTGGCCATCATTAGCCTGATCAATCGTGTAGGTCGCGCTTATACCCGTCTGATAACTGCCAGCGGTATATGGATTTGCCGTGCTATCGGTGCCGAAGTAGACATAATATCCAGCAACGCCAGATGGTACAGTAACTTCAGAGTTATCATCTGGGGCATCCCAATTAAATGACACTGATGAATAGTTATAATAATGACTAGTGACAAGCGAGGCGCTGCCAGGATTACCGACAGGTGTTACATGATCAGGATTATTAGGAGCTAGTACGTCTAAATAAAATGCTGGCGCTGAAACTCCGTTAAAGTCCACCCATCCCAAATCTTGACTCCAGGCGTAACCATGAAAAACACCAGTTCCTGATGCAATTGTTACGTTAGCGCCAGTTGGCGTAGCATTAAAATCAATAAAATTACCAGTATCAAGCACCTTAGCTTTGCCACCCAAGACGCCGTGTAGATCAGCAACGACTGGGCCGCTTGGATTTTCATTACCACCACCAAAATATATCCAACCAAGCTCGGTACTCCAGGCATAACCTGCCATTTGCCTGGTATTATAATCAATTGTCACATTAGTATGATGATCAGATGAGTCGAATACTATTTGATTACTAGTGTTAACAAATGTCGCGGTGCTTGTTTCAGATATTGGGATGGTAGTAGAGGCAAAAAGCTTAGCAACAATAATTAGGGGTACCACAATAACCGCAGTCGCGATTATCAAAATAATGAAAAACGTACGCGAATGCCAGAAGTTGGTCTTGACGCTCAGATCATCACCCACAAACACCCGCCCCCTTCACATATTTATTATCTAACACAACGCACTTGGTTCGTAGTTGTCTTGGCGTAGTAGAACACTTGACCGTTGGCTAAGCCTACGATCCACGCGTACGAATTACCAACGTCTAACTCCGTCGATGCCCAAAAGTTCCACCAAGGCTGACTCAAGTTAAAGTAAGTGCCGTCTATATAGGCTTGTGTCAACTCCTTCTGAGTCGGCAGGCGCCAGCCATTACCCATACTAGAGCACAGTGTAATCGCAGTTTTGTAACCGACAGCTACATTGTCGGCAGCCGATGAACCCCAACTCCAGTTAGCAGAACCTGTCGCACTAAAAGTGACCGTACCGGCACTATTAACTAGCAAGTTACTCCAAATAAGACCAGATATAGGGTCTTGCTTCTCGGTACCAGTGATACTATCAGTTGGAGTCGTCCAAACGATTGTGTCGGTACAGTTGGTCGTTTGTGTTGCTGCCGAATCAATGTTGTCTGAATATTGCTGAGTTGGGCAGTTTCCAGGAGCCAATAGAGTACCAGTTTGTAGAGTGCGGCTAGAATTATAAAATGTTTTACCACTGATCACATTGGCAGCCGTTATCGTACCGTTTGGCACCCATTGTGCCGCTGTTTTGATACGATTCCATGACACGCCCCAGTCAGGTGAAGCACTGTCACTACCATAGCTAGCTGACAGTAGAGCAGTCGTCAGCGAGCTGATATATGAAGTCGAACCACTCTCTGGTGAATTACCAACCTTTTCACCGTAGGCGCGAGCCCAGATACCAAGACTAAATATTGCAACTACGACTATTATTCCAAGACTGAATTGAGACTTATTTATAGATAACTTCTTTGCCATAACCCCGTAACCCCACATCCCACATTTCGCATTAATTTAATTATGCTTATGCCTCTATATTAACATACTGGCGATTTGTATCAATATAAAAATATTGGATGCAATTTGGGGTTTATATTGTTGTACTATCTATCTATTCTCCATCAAAAGTGAAGAAGTAAATAACTAAATGCTATACTGATCAATATGAAAAGACTACTAACGATTCACGAATCGGATATTTATCTAGGCAAAGACAATATTGACCCCAAAGATTTCAGGGAACGCAGCGCCGCACGGGCTGTGGTTTTAAATAGCAACAACCAGGTAGCACTACTGAAGGCTAATACGTTCAATTATCATAAGCTGCCAGGCGGTGGAGTTGAAGACAACGAGGATATGCAGCTTGCCTTAAAAAGGGAATTGCTCGAAGAAATCGGCTGCGCTGCCGACGTCATCGCTGAAGTTGGCGAGGTAGTAGAATATCGCGACAAATGGGGCCTAAAGCAAACATCTCATTGTTATTTAGTAAAACAAGTCGGCGAGCAGCAAGCTCCATCTTTTACGCAAAGTGAAATAGATGAAGGTTTTGAAATTATTTGGGCCGATAATATTGACTCAGCAATCGAATTATTAAAGCAAGATCAGCCGCAAAATTATGATGGCTTATTTATTCAACGCCGAGACACAGCCCTACTTCAGGCCGCTAAAGAATCTATTTAACACTTGTCAGATTGACAAGTTTAAAGTATTATTAAATGATAAATAAGGTTTGAAATGCGCTGGAAAATATACTTTTGGTTTTTTGCAATCTCGGGAATATCAAGTGTCTACACGATCTTCACTAATCCGGCCTATTCATCGGCCAATCTACCTTTTGTTTACGTTGATTACGTACTAAGTGCCGCAGCTGCTTGTGGCCTGTTCTTTTTCGCGTATGGCAAAAAGGCAGTTAATTCAAGATCGTGGCAAATTCTGGCTGGCATATTTATCGGCTACGACGTTATTATTAATTTAACCGTCAGACAAATCACCAGCAATCATGCCGGCGTACTTGCCGATACACTAGTCCTTATTATGGGTTTTATCTTAACGATGCCAGCATACATAGCTATCATATTATATTCACAAGGCAAGATTAACTCTATTAAAAAAGCGGCTGTTAAACATAGTGCAGGTAAACCCGATAAGATCGTCTACTTTCAAAAATCTCCGACAGTCGTCGCCTTATCGTCATTTTTTACTTACAATATTTATTCGGTTTACTGGTTTTATAAACAATGGCAAACCGCCAATAAAAATTCCGACAAAAAGCTAAACCCCTTACTGGGCGCCATCTTTAATGTTTATTCGTCTTTGCCACTTTATACAATGGTGCAGAACTCGGCAAAGCAACACGGATATAAATCATACTATAACGGTCGCGTTCTTGCCGTAATATATATAATCCTAGGGCTAGTTGCCGGCACATCAACTAAGATTATCGTCAAAGTATTGCCGTCAGAAATTATAAGGTTTTTACTAACAGTACTGGCAATAACTTTCTGTATGAGCTTAATATTGTTTTTGACTCAAAAAGCCGCTAACTTCAGTAACTCAAAAGTTTTAGGTAAAAAGGCGCAACAACAAAAAGCATCAGTGGTCGAAAAGATATTTATTACGGTCGGCGTTATCTTCTTTATTGCGACATCGTCCATATTTGTATATTTTATCGCCACATACAGAACGCCGATTGGCACTAGTTCACAAATACAACAGCAAAAATTAGTTCTAGATGATACAAATAATAAATACGATGCCTGCGCCAAAGAAATACAATCTGAATACGATAACCTCGACACCACTAATGGAGCGGCTGTCGACGCCTACAACTTGCGACGTAATAGCTGTGAAGAAGTAAGACTACAGCAAAATGCTGCCGCACGAGAATATAATCGCTTACTGGGCTATTAGATAACAGCTTAGTTTGTAGCTAAAACCGTTAGCACGCCGATGTAATCACCGGTCACATTACATTCAATTGTTAGGTAGGTCTTTTTATCGCCAACCATGTAATTACTATACTCAATCTGAGATCGACCATCGCCTGTATCGTAGGTAGAAGCACCTTTGGTAGTTGGGTCTAGACCGACAGCGGTCATTGACTTATCAACCCATGGTTTGACGTTATCGATTCCAGCATCGCAAGATCCGAATTCTTTTTCTTGAATCTCGATATAGTTGGCGATTTGATCAGCATTCATGGCTGTAATTCGAATAAAATATTTATCGTTTTCGCAGATGATAAGTTGCCCTGTGTATTTCGGATTAATTTGGCTAGCGCCACCATATTTAGCAATCAAGGCCGTTAGGGAATAGCCCAAAAAGTCAGACATCAAGACTTTGTTTGGTATCGTGCAGTCTGCCGCACCAACCGAAGTAATGCCATTCGACACGACAGTTATTGTTTTAGCAGTCGAGGTTGAATTAGATTTATTTACAATTGCACCTGAGTCGCTCTTTTTTGAAGTTGACAAAATAATGACTGTAATAATAAGGCCGATAATCACCAAAGCACCTAGCCCTATGCCAACAATAACCAAGTTTTTATTTTTGCCCTTAGACTTTCGCTTAGCTGAATCTAACATGATATTAAAATAATAGCATAAATTCTAACTACAATAAACTAATACCTAATGCTGGTCTTCTAAATGCTTGTGTTATATATTAGTATTAACACTAATAGGGGTAGGTATGGAACAAACTAACACCGAAACTTCTGTCGCTAACGACAAGAGGCCAATCGTAGTAATTGATAAGGTCGTTAGATCGTATAAGGTAAAGAAACAAACGATTCCAGCGATTAATGGCATTTCCTTAAGTATTAATGAAGGTGAGTTTGTGGTTTTGAACGGATCAAGCGGTAGTGGCAAAAGTACACTATTACAGCTAATCGGCGGCCTAGATAAACCAGATAGTGGCAATATTACAATCGACGGCGTCGATATCAAAAAGCTCAGCGATCATAAATTATCATTATTTCGTGGCAAGACAATAGGTTTTGTCTTTCAATTCTTTTATCTGCAGCCGTTTTTGCGACTGGGTCGTAATATCGAAGTACCAGGCATGTTTACACGCCTAAAGCGCAAGGAACGTAAATTACGAGTTAAGCAATTGGCTGAAATCGTTGGATTATCCGACCGATTAAATCATTTTCCAGCCGAGTTATCCGGCGGCCAAATTCAACGAGCTGCTATTGTTCGCGCACTGTTAAATCAGCCCAAAATACTTCTAGCCGACGAACCAACCGGCAACCTCGACAGCACCAACAGCGCGGCAATCATTGATTTATTTGAACAAATCAGACAACAATTCGGCACTACTATAATCGTGGCGACACATGATCCTAACATTGCCGCCCGCGCTGATCGAATAATAACCTTAAAAGATGGAGCAATTATATGATCCGCTTAAGTGATGCCATCGTTATTGCTGCTACTAAATTACGGACGCATCGTATTCGTACTACAATCACGATTATTCTGTCGAGCTTGTTATTCGCCGCCTTGATTGCAGCGATCATTATTACCACTGGCGTTACCAAAAGTGTTGCAGTCTTTAATAATCAAGGCCTTAACAATCGTTATCTTGTCTGGGCGCAAGCTGACAATCCTTTATTCGGTGGCGTTTTAAGCACTAAAGAATTCATTACTTTAGCTCAACAAAAAGGTAAAGACTTGATAATCG
Organism: uncultured bacterium; assembly: GCA_903900345.1. Taxonomy (GTDB): domain Bacteria; phylum Patescibacteriota; class Saccharimonadia; order Saccharimonadales; family Saccharimonadaceae; genus UBA1547. The sequence goes on from CAIUMO010000001.1 coordinate 62,049, forward strand.
CCAAGCAAGCTGAAGCCAAAAAGCTAGGTATTGACTATAACGCTGGCAACGAACCGTCTGCCACCTTGACCGAATCTATGTCTGGTCAAAACTCGGTACATGTCAACTTCCAAAGCTATGCCGCAATAGAAGCGATGCAAGAATATGTCAAACAGCATCCAAGTCCAGATTTAAATGAGCTCAAACAGGCAGCGGCTAACTATCATCCGATCGGCTTTTATTCATCAATTATGGCTGGACTAAGTAATGGCAATATGTCGATCATGTCCAATGGCAGTGAGAATTTTACGCCAACCGATGATCAGAGAGTTAGCCTTTTATTTCCAGGCCAAACATCATTAATGGTCGATGATTCACACTTAACGCAACCATTTATACTACCAGGTACAACCACTAACGGCAGTAATATTCCGCTGATTGTTTCGTACTCGACTGCCGAAGGCCTGCTTGGTTTACCAAAGCTACCATCAAATGCCAGCACCAAAGATCATTATGACCGTATCCAACAAGTTTACAGACAAACTACCAATAACGCCGTAACAGTTACGACTTGCTACCGCAATAGCGTGTCACAACAACAGATCGATCAAGCAATTAGTCAGGCTGATGAAATTGCTCGCAACAAGAGCAACAAAGATTATCAAAAGCCAAGCTTGATTTATGGTTTACCAGCCGCTAATTCTTGCAACAAAGCAACCATAATCAGCGATAAACGTACCGCTGCCGAAAAGAAGACGCAGGCTGCCCAGGATCAATTTGACGCTACTTTTGGTCAAGTCGTGGTACCGGTGCAGCAAAAACTAACCTTCCAAGTTGTCGGTTTGTCGCCCAGCACCTCAAACAGCAACACTACATTTAGCGACCTGCTGTCTAGTATCGTTGGCTCATCGTTAACTGATGGCTCGGACGTTATACCAGCTGATTTACTAGATAAAATGTCGACCGCGACATCTGTTAAATCAACACTGCTAGCAGATAACAGCAATCCATTGGCGGTTGCTAATCCGAACTATTACGTTGAATTCTCTAATGCCAATGATGCTCGAAGATTTATTACTGACAAATCTTGTACTACACGTATGGAAGGTACTTGCGCCAGCCCAGGTCGACTGTTTCAACTTACCGCCAGCGGCAACAACAGCATCGCCCTGCAGGACTTGCAACAAAAGATCGCCAGCGTTTTAGGCCTAGCAACGATTGGAGTTGTCGTATTAGCAGTTATCATTATGACCAGCATGATTGGCCGAACAGTTGCAGATGGTCGTCGTGAAACTGCAGTCTTTCGAGCATTAGGCGCTAAACGTAGTGATATTGTGGCTATTTACGCTGTTTATACGCTATGTTTGATCATACTAATTGCCATCATATCGTTAGCCGTCGGACTTGGCGCTGCTTATGGCCTGGATGCTTACTATGGCCAGGACGCCACTCTTCAGGCTAAATTATTGTTTGATGCCGTTAATACAAACCTGACTTTCCGTTTCTTTAGCATCAACATCGCATTACTTGGAGTAGTAGTGGTGATTATTGTGATATCTGGACTTTTCAGTATGGTCATTCCAACACTGCGCAATATTCGACGTAATCCAATTCAAGATATGCGAGAGGAGTAATTAATAAAGTCATGAAAATAATTATCTTTGGAGCAACTGGCGGCACTGGACAACAACTAGTCGAGCAATCTTTGTCGATCGGCTACGAAACTTCAGTTTTTGTTCACAATAATCCACAAAAGCTTGATCAGTACGCTGGCAAAATCAAGATTTATCAGGGTGATGTCCGTGACTTTGACGGCGTTAATCAGGCTATTCAGGGACACGACGCCGTCATGATCGCCTTGGGCGCAATACCAGGCAAAGTTCAACAGACATTGTCACTAGGAACGGCTAATATCGTTCGAGTAATGGAAACCAACAATATAAAACGATTAGTCACAGAAACAGGTGCAGCCCTGGTCGAAGACAAGAATCAACTTCCAATGATTTGGCGGCTAACACCAAATATGCCGTTAATGCGTGAAATGTTTGACGATAAACGCAAACAAGAAAAAGCCATCATGGATAGCAAATTGGACTGGATAATAGTTCGTCCAGCTAATTTGAATAACAATCCATTGAATCTAAATTATAAAGTCGGCGAGCATATCAAATTACAAGTTGCATCGTCTGTTGCCAGAGCTGACGTCGCTGACTTTATGATAAAACAACTGACTTCTGATACCTGGCTCAAAAAGGCCATAATCATAGAAAGTGCCAACTAGCCATCACTCATAGGTATTTACTAATCTTCATATTTAGTGTATAATATGTAGTATAGTGAGATTAGATAATAAGTCAGAAAAACATACAGATTTAGTTGAGCCAAAAGGCGCTAATCATATAAAATCGCCCGAGAACGGCTTTTCAACCAGTCTTAATATAATTACTGTGGCTACCGTAGGCATTATCGCCATGGCCTTTTTGGGATCGGCCTATAATACCTACATACCTAGGGTTATCGATAATATCTCAACAAATATAGATAACGAAACCATTAAAAAAGAAGAGGGTGAAGTATTAAACACTTCATCGACAGACACAATATCCCCGTCATCAGATTTGACGGAATACATAACTTCAACAGTTGATAATAAATCAGAGGCTACTACAACCCCAAGTAAGAGTGGCTCGGTTACGTTAGGCCTAGTTGTTAATCCATGGCTGATTTGCAACAAAGAATTTACAAGATGCACCACAAACGTACAATGTGGCGACGTTCCTTGTGAAGTTACTATACTAAAAGAAGAAGCCAAAACCGGCGTTAAAATTGTCACTAAATACTAATATTGACCAGTTTGTGGCGATATTACTCAAAATACTTCTACCAAACAAAGGGTAATCAACCCGCCACAACCTAATTCACAATACATTTGCTATAATGTCTATATGGAATCGTTAAATCTAGGTCAAAAATGAGACTGATATGCCTATAATTCAAGATGAAGAATTTGGCAAAATCACGATTCGTCGCAGCATAAAAGCAACTCAGGTTCGGGTGCGAGTTGCACCAGATGGTACTTTAAGGGCATCACTGCCAATGTACGCGCCAGTTTTGCTGGTTAAACATTTGCTCAAAACCTCACGCGACGAACTGCGTCGAATTATGGCTCAATCAAAGGCCGAATATAACTACGAAAATGGCATGCAGATCGGCAAAAGCCATACACTTGTCGTCCAACATACCAACAGTCAAACTTTTAGTGCTTCACGCCATGGTCAGCAGATTATAATCAAATTACCGATTGAATTACAGCTTAATAGTCCAGTTGTCGCTAGAGAAATACGCGATGTGGTAATTTCAGCCCTACGGGTTGAAGCCAAAAGTTATCTGCCCAAAAGGTTGTCGTATTTATCTAATCAATATGGCTTTGTCTATAACAAAGTCCGTTTTTCGCACGCCAGTGGACGATGGGGTAGTTGCAGCAGTAATGGTACGATTAGCCTTAATATCGCCCTAATGAAACTGCCATTCGAGTTAATTGATTATGTCATTATTCACGAATTATCGCACACCAAACAGATGAATCACGGGCCTTTATTCTGGAATTTAGTCGCTCAGGGTGATCCAAATTACAAAGCCCACAGACGAACTTTGAAGTCACAAAATCCATCTATATAAAATAATTTTTAGAGTGTATAATAAGCACAAGATGTATAAGGGTGGACCGATTTACACACCAAGTTTAGTCAAGATTTTTCGTTATGCTGGATTATTATCTCCGGTCGTATTAACTGTCTATGGCATACTGATTCAGTTTGGGTATATTCAAACAGCTCATCTTATTGATATTGTCGGCTTTTACGTGTTGATGTTTTGGTGGTCGGCCGTTGGCATTTTGCAGTTTATAATACCTAACAAAACCAAGTTAGACTCCAGCCTGAAATTAATCGCTTATCACTTACTGATCGGCGCTTATTTGGTGTTCATTTCGAGCCTGTCTTCGCCATTGATAGCCAGCTGGCTACTACTTATGATGGCATCATACCTGCTTTTCTCGACTCGCGGTCTAGAGTCCAGCATCCTGATGTTTGCCGCTGTTATATCTATCGACATTGTCATGTGGCGCGATGTTATTCCAACGGTAATGAATTACGATTTAGTCGCCTTAATAGTAGTTTTGCTAGCCGGAGTTATAGCCTTAAATATATTTCGCTCTCAAGAAGTTAATAAGAATGATTTGAATAAAAGTAAAGCCCAAGAATCGCTGCAACGTGACCGAGTGTCTACAATCGTCAACAATATGACCGACGCTGTCCTAAGTACTGACATGGAAGGCATCATTCGCGTCTATAATGCCGCCAGCTTAAACCTACTTGACACCAACACCAGCCTGAATGGCCACCACATCGACGAGATTTTACCACTAGCCGATCAAAAGAGTAACAGTGTTAGTTTATTTAAAGAACTTCAAGCCGCCAAAACTGTCATCAAACGTGATGACCTTAATTATGCTTTTGATGATGGCGAACAGATTAGGCTTGAAATTACTTATTCGCCAATCCGCAGTAGTTACAGTCGATCTAAAAAGTCCGAAACACATGACGGCTATATCGTCATCGCCCGTGACGTCACCAAGGCTAAAAGCCTAGAAGAAGAGCGCGATGAATTTATTAGCGTTACTAGCCATGAACTTAGAACGCCATTAACAATCGCCGAGGGTACAATATCTAATGTTCAAGTCATGATGGAACATCCCGACGTGACACCAGCTATGTTAAAAGAGGCTGTTAATACCGCTCACGAACAAATCCTCTTTTTGGCCAGCATGGTTAACGATCTAAGTACTTTATCGCGCGCTGAACGTGGCGTAGCTGATAGCACAGAGGATATTGACGTTCGCGAATTAGCGCATAAATTGCACGATAAATATAACGCTGAAGCCAGCACCAAAAAGCTGCATTTGAACCTAGATCTGTCGCCAAAACTCGGTGTAGTTCATGTCAGTCGGTTGTACATCGAGGAACTGTTACAAAACCTGTTAACTAACGCCATTAAATATACCAAAAAAGGCAGCGTGACTATCATCTTTGAACAAAAAGGTGACAAGGTTAACTTTGCCGTCAAAGACACCGGTATAGGCATCAGCAAGTCCGACCAAGCTAAAATATTCGCTAAATTTTATCGCAGCGAAGATTATAGGACGCGCGAGACTAGCGGTACTGGACTTGGATTGTACATTGCAGCCAAACTAGCCCACAAAATAGGCACCAAGATAACTACGGTTAGTCGTTTGAATTTTGGTTCGACTTTTAGCTTTACTCTACCCGTCAAAAAAGAACAAAAAAACTAAAGTAATCTTGACGAACAACGTTTTGTCGTCTATACTAGCACTTGACAGTCTGCTTCGAGCAGGCTATTTAATTAGGAGTGAAAAATGGTTTTTCTAAAGAAGAAAAAAACGAAAAAAGACGTAGCTCCCAAAAAAGATAACAAGTTTCTAAAAAGTCTTAAAAAACGTTTTGGTTTCTTGGCTAAAATTGGCGGCTATTTCAAAGGGGCATGGTTTGAACTTAAACAAGTTCGTTGGCCAGATCGCAAGTCAACCTGGAGTTTAACACTAGCCGTACTTTTATTCACAGCATTCTTTATCGTTCTAATTATATTATTAGACGACGGTTTTAAAGAATTATTCAAATTAATCATTAAGTAAACAAAGGAAAATATGTCAAAAAATCGTTACGATTCAACCCGCCAATGGTACGCTATCCACACTTATAGCGGCTACGAAGAAAAAGTTGCCGACAACATTCGTCAGCGCATTAACGCCGTCGATATGGCCGACAAGATTTTCGATGTTATGGTTCCAAAAGAGAAACAGATCGAAATCAAAAACGGCAAACGTAAAGTTGTTGAAAAGAAAATTTTCCAAGGCTACGTCCTAGTCGAGATGAAACTAACAGATGAGACTTGGTATATTATCCGCAACACCCCAGGTGTTACCGGCTTTGTTGGTACCGGCACCGAACCAACACCAGTATCTGAAAGTGAAATTGCTAAAATCAAACGACGCATGGGCGTTGAAGATCCAAAACACTTCATCGACTTCAAAATCGGCGAAGTTATCAGCATTACCGATGGGCCATTCAAAAGCTTTGACGGTGCTATTTCTGAGATTGACAACCAAAAGGGTAAAGTCAAAGTTATGGTTAGCATGTTCGGCCGTGATACACCAGTTGAACTTGACGCATTACAGGTCCGTAAGGTATAATACCCCAGTTACGCATAGCTTCAACGTGTATTAACAACAAAATTACAGGAAAATTATATGCCATCTAAAAAAGTTATCGGAAATTTGAAATTGCGCATCCCAGCAGGCCGCGCAACTGCAGGTCCACCAGTTGGATCAACCCTTGGTCAATGGGGACTAAACATGATGAACTTCATCAACCCATTCAACGAAGCAACCAAAGATTTGATGGGTAAGGACGTTATCGTCCACCTACAAGTCTACGAAGATCGAACTTTTGACTGGAAGTCACTTGGACGACCTGTCAGTGATTTGATTATGGAAAAAGCTAACATTAAAAAGGGAAGTGGCAAATCACACCTTGATAAAGTTGGTAAAATCACTCGCGCACAACTAGAAGAGATTGCTGAGATCAAAAAAGATCAACTAAACGCAATTGACCTAGAAGGTCGCGTTAAAGTTATCGCAGGTGCTGCACGCTCAATGGGCGTCGAAGTCGTTGCCTAACCCAACCGACCAACACATAAAATATCGCGGATAAAAGTCCGCGATATTTTATTTCTAGAACTTGAAGCCTAATGCCCTCAACTATTGCTTTATCAGCGAGTTTTTGTTATAATCGTACTTATAAAAATCAATGTTGGGACCGCATCATACGATACGGGCTATTACCACAGAAAGGGTTCACTAAATGACTAAAAAGTCTGATTTGTTGGAAACAGCAAAAGAACTAAAATTAGAAGTAACAGATAAAAACACAATCGCCGAGATTGAAGCAGCTATTGCTGCTGCAGCCCCAGTTGAAGCACCTGTTCACGAAGTAAAAATCACTAAATCTGGCAAACGCAGCGAAAAAGCTATCCGCGAAGCTGATGAATTAGCTGAAAAAGAAGCTCGCAAGGCTGCTCACGATACCACGCCTCAATCAGAAGAAGCCGAAGCTCACACTAAAAAAGGGCCAAAACCAGTTACTCGTCCATTACTAGAACGACGTGGTAAAAAATATCGCAAAGTTGCTGAATTAGTCGACAAAAAAGTCGTTTATTCACTAGCTGACGCCCTAGAATTAGCTACCAAAACTAGCCCAAGCAAATTTGACGCTAGCGTTGAAATCCACATCCGCCTAGGTGTTGATCCACGCCAAGCTGACCAAAATATTCGCGCAACCGTTTCGCTTCCAAACGGAACCGGTAAAACCGTCCGTGTTGCCGTCTTCGCACCAGAAACTGAACATGCTGCCGCTAAAAAAGCCGGAGCTGATGTTATCGGTGATGACAACTTCCTAAAACAACTCGAAAAAGGTGAAATTAACTTTGATATCCTAATTGCAACACCACAATACATGCCAAAACTTGGTAAGTATGCTCGTTTGCTTGGACCAAAAGGTTTGATGCCTAACCCAAAGAGTGGTTCAGTTGCAGCCGATGTCGCTAAAGCCGTTACCGAAGCTAAAGCCGGTAAGGTTGAATACCGTGTCGACAAACAGTCAATTGTTCACCTCAGCATTGGTAAGGTTTCATTCGGTGCCGCTAAGCTAATCGAGAACGCTAACGCTTTCTTTGACAGCCTACGCTCACACAAACCAACCAGCCTAAAAGGTGTCTACATTAAATCAACTTCAATCAGCACCACTCAAGGTCCTGGCATTAAAGTTGAAAACATCACTAATTAATCACTCGATTAATTAAAATTAAACCGAGGCTGCAATGCCTCGGTTTTATTTTACCGCAAATCAAAAACCCATTCCGCGGCTATATAATTTCACCGACATGGTGCATAATTAAGATTATGACTATAACCAAAGCAATAATTCCCGTTGCCGGTTGGGGCACCAGACGACTGCCTATTACCAAAGCAATTGAAAAGTGTATGCTACCGATTGGCAATCGCCCAGTGGTTGATTATGTCGTCCAGGATTGCATCAAAGCCGGTATAACCGACATATATTTTGTTATCGGCGAACAAAGCAACCAACTACGTGATTACTACCGATCAAATATCGATTTAAATGATTATCTAAGACGTAATGGCAAAGAAAATCTGTTACCGCTGGTCACACCACCGAAAATTCGATTTCATTACATTACTCAATCAAGCTATGCCAAATATGGCACAGCTGTTCCGGTCAGCTTAGTTGTACCCTTGCTAAATGAAGGTGAGTCGGCTGTGGTTTTGATGGGCGACGATTGTATTTATCGTCAGGATGATTTGTCAGAGGTAGCGAGGTTAATAAAAGCAGCTGGTGACGACTCAGCAATGCTCGGCACACGCGTTCCGCACCAAGACGTCTCAAAATATGGCGTACTTGAAACTAATGCGGCTGGTGAATTTGTCAGAATTATCGAAAAACCAAATATTGACGATGCACCCAGCGATATCGTCAATGTCAGTAAATATGTTCTTAACTACAAAGCCCTGAAACTAATTGAGCAATACGCCGAGATTGATAAAGTTAGTGGTGAATATTATATTACCGATCCAATTAACCAATACGTCACTGATGGTGGACGGCTCATGGTAGTTGAAGCTGAGGGGCAATATTTGGATAGTGGCACAGTCGAGGGTTGGCTGCAGGCTAATCAAATCGTGATCGGCAACATGCAGACTCAATAATTAAATATTTCACACAAGGGGGTGACATGAAGCAATATTTGGAACTTCTGCAAGACATCAAAGATAACGGCGTGGCTAAATCTGACCGCACTGGTACTGGCACCAAGAGTGTTTTTGGTCGTCAAATTCGATTTGACCTTAGCCAAGGCTTTCCAGCTGTTACTACTAAAAAACTGTTCTTGCGCGGTATAATTCATGAATTACTTTGGTTTTTACAGGGTGATAGCAATATTGAATACCTGGTTCAAAATGACGTTCATATCTGGGACGAATGGCCATATCGAGCCTATTTGGCGGCAATTGGCAAATCAATTCCAGACAGCAATTCTGACGAGTGGCGCAACGGGCTGCAAGAGTTCACTGAAAAAATCAAAACCGATCATGAGTTTGCTTTAAAATATGGCGAATTAGGCCCAGTCTATGGCCACCAATGGCGTCACTGGCCTGATGGCAAAGGTGGTGAAATCGATCAGATCGCTGACGTCGTCAATACTCTTAAAAATAATCCTGATTCACGTCGTATTATCGTCTCGGCTTGGAATGTAGCCGATATTCAAGAAATGGCCAAAGCTGGCCTGCCACCATGTCACAGCTTATTTCAATTTTATGTCACTGATGGCAAACTTAGCTGCCAACTGTACCAACGTAGCGCCGACACACTGCTGGGTGTACCATTTAACATCGCTTCATACGCCCTGCTAACTATGATGATGGCACAAGTAACTGGGTTACAAGTTGGCGAATTTGTTCATACCTTTGGCGATGCTCATATTTATTTGAACCACCTGACACAAGTCGACTTGCAATTATCCCGCCAACCCAAAGACTTGCCAAAAATGATTATCAATCCAAATGTCAAATCAATTTTTGACTTCAAGATCGAAGACTTCACCCTGGAAGGTTACGACCCATACCCAGCCATCAAGGCCCCAATTGCGGTTTAATCAAAATAGCACCATCTCGCTTCACGGGTCCTGCAACTCACTCCGCCCCCAAGTTTCTCATTTCTGCCGCCTCCCCTCACTTACCTTTATTCTAAGCAGCACACTCTACCAGGTACGCTTTCGCCCGTTACAATCTAACGGGGAAAACGTAGCCTATGGCGTTCGGCTGGTCCTGGTAGCCCACAGTCTGCTCAGTAATAAATGTAAGTGATGGGAGGCGTATTTAGACTACTTTGACAGAATTGACTCTTTGGCCCTGGCCTTAAGTAGCAGACTTAGACGGGTGACGCGAGGCGGGGCGGACCGAGCGGCAGGACCCGTGGGGTGGGCGGGGCTTAAGTAGTGTATTTCTAACTTCGCGCGTAAGTCACGAATGAATAATTGTATTTATTTTTATCATCTGCCTGATGGTCTTCACGGGCGACTTCGTGCCAGTCATTCATTAAAGTCGGAAAGTAGGTATCGCCATTAAACGAAGCATCAATTTCAGTAGCGATGATCTGATCAGCGCTAGATATAGACTGCGCGTAGATCTGTCCACCGCCAATAACATAAATATCTTTACTGGCGTCAGCAATTTCAAAAGCTTCTTCTAGACTATGTATAATATCCACACCATCAATCTGTAGAGGCTGCCTAGTAATAACGATATTCTGACGATTTGGTAAAGGTTTACCGATTGAATCGAATGTCTTTCGCCCCATAATCACAACATTTCCAGTCGTCAAATCACGAAAGTGCTTCATATCTGCCGCCATATCGCCTTGCCACAATAATTTGTTATCAGCGCCAATTAGACGATTCTTGTCATAGGCAACAATAATATACTTCATAACTTTATGGTATCAGATATTAACATTATGCTCTACAATATAAATAAATTAGATTCAAAAGAGGGGTAGTTATGGGAGTTTATAGTAATACCGAAATTAAACAGGCTATTACCGATGGCATAATTGTCGCGGTGCCTTATAACGAAAATTACGTATCTGAAGCTAGTCTAGATTTCACTTTGGGACATTATTATTACAAACAAGAGTTCGAGCAAGATGCCCGTGTCTATAATCCTTTCGACAAAGACGACGTGGCGCGATATTTCAAAGGTCCACTCGAGGCCATTCCACACCAAGAATGGTGCGAAAAGAACGATCATAGTTTGTTTGATAACATTCCAGCCGACCATCCAATTATCGTCCTGCGGCCTGGTGAACGTATATTGGCGCATACCCATGAGTTTATTGGTATTCGGGCCAAAGGCGGCGCTTGTGAAGTTAAATCACGTAGCAGCTGGGGACGTAACGGTGTCGCTATTTGCTTTGACGCTGGCTGGATTGATCCAGGTTATATTAATCGCATCACGCTTGAAATCTACAACCTAAACCAGCACGAGTCAGTTATTTTACCAGTCGGTGAAAGGGTCGGGCAGTTGATATTTCATCATACCGGACCGGTCGAAGGCGACTACAGTGACGGACGTAATGGTATCAGCGGCAAATACCAACACACTTCAGATTTAGACGAACTTATTCGCACTTGGTCGCCAACTCAAATGCTACCGCGCTCCTACAAAGACGCTCGCAAAACGGCCGAAGTTATAGCTGGACTACCCGACGGAATTAAATAATGGCAACCGGCAAATACATCGTCATCGAAGGCCACGACGGCACCGGCAAATCGACACAGGTTGGCATTGTCCGTCAAAAACTATCCGATTTAGGTATTGAATCAATTGAGTTTCACGAACCTGCTGGCAGTCCAATCGCCGATGAAATTAGGACGATTTTAAAAAATGGCGTCTTAAAACGTGACGCCATGACCGAAGCTTTGTTATTCAGTGCCGCCCGTCACGATATTTGGTTAACTCGGGCTTTGCCGGCATTAGCTGACGGTAAATGGGTGATCGCCGCTCGTAATTATTATTCGACTTTGGCATATCAAGGCTACGGTCAAAACCTGGATCTAAATTTAATAGAATCAATCACGCATCAATCGACTGATGACCAGTATACGACGCCAGACCTAGCCGTTATCTTAGACTTAGATGACGAAAAAATACGCGCCAAACGAATTGAAGCCCGTGGCCAGCTAGAGAATCCTGATGCTTTTGAGTCCAAAGACAATATTTTTCAATCTACTGTCCGTTCAGGTTATATAAAAGTCGCTAAATCTCGTAAGACTCCAATCATATCAGCCAGTCAATCCATCGACCAAGTTGCTGACGCAATTTGGATGCATATTGAAAAGCTATTACAGTAAACTTCTATCTGTTGCATTCTGTGAAAACATTTGCTATAATTTTCACAGACATTACCAAAGACAGTAGCTGTGCCTGGCACTTAATTCGCTACCGAGGATCATGTAAAACATACATTTTTCGATATAAGTCTTTGGCAGTGCGAGAACCAAGGACTTTTTTCTTGGGACGCAACTGTCTAGAACGTTTACAATTTGGTCGAATATATAATTTTACATACAAAACAATTAAAGGAGAATTTTTATGGCAGTTACACGCAATAAAAAGAACACTTTGGTTGCAAAATTAGTCGAACTATTTGCGACTGCTAAAAGCACAGTTGGGGCAACCTATACTGGCCTAAGCGTAGCTGATTTGCAAGAACTTCGCGCCGCTGCTCGTAATAGTGATGTCGTTATCAAGGTTGCTAAAAACCGTTTGATTCGCGTTGCTTTATCCGAGAACGACAAATTCAAAACTGCCGACACTAGCTTATTAACTGGACAATTAATCTACGCTTTTTCAAGTGTTGACGAAGTCGCTCCAGCTCAAGTTTTAGCTAAATTCGCCAAATCACACCCAGAATTAAAACTGGTTGCTGGTTTTGACGGATCAGGTGCATCACTTGATACAGCTATGGTCACAGCAATCGCTGAACTACCAACCAAGGATCAACTCCGCGGTCAATTGGTCAGCGTTATCGCAGCTCCACTTACTGGATTCCTTGGCGTTGCCAATGGCGCACAGCGTGGTTTTGCGCAAGTTTTGTCACAGCGCTCAGAAGCACTATAATTTTGTAATCATTTTAAATAATTAATAGGAGAATATAATCATGGCTGAAGAAATTAAGCTATCTGCTGCACAAGCAAAAATCGTTGATGAACTCAACAAGTTAACCGCTCTTGAACTATCACAAATCGTAAAACACCTAGAAAACGAATGGGGCGTAAGCGCCGCTGCTCCTGCAGCTGCTGCTGTTGCTGCTCCTGCTGGTGCTGCTGCTGTTGCTGACGAAAAGTCAGAATACACAGTTAAACTAGCTGAAGCTGGTGCTCAAAAAGTTGCTGTTATCAAAGCTGTTAAAGAAATCACTGGCCTAGGTCTAGGTGAAGCAAAAGCTATCGTTGATAGCGCACCTTCAACAGTTAAAGAAAAAGCTACAAAAGAAGAAGCTGAAGCTGCTAAAAAACTGCTTGAAGAAGCAGGCGCAACAGTCGAACTAGTCTAATTTAGTTCATAATATTCGACCAATCATTTGTAAATTGACTCAATACCGCCCGTTACAGGGCGGTATTTTGTTTGGATAAAATCTACAACATTATTGCGCTCACATCATAAAATCATGTGGAAAAACTCGGTTATTGTTGACAATATTAATATTCATTGATATACATAAGGTAGTATTACTACAAAAATAGACAAAAGGAAATTGCGAGTTACCATGTCTGAACTACCAGAAAAACAAGTAAAAAGATTACATTCTCTCATTCAAGAGGCCGAGACTAATTTGGCAGCTGCCAAAGAGTTATTGATCAGTATTATGGGCGACAACGGCACAGTTATCACACCACGCGCCAGCAGCACCGATGATGCCCGCGGTAAAGTTATCGAAGGCGTCTTTGATGGTCTTAAGATGGCTGGACCAGATGGCAAAGAATACCCAGTACCAGCTAATTATGCCAGCAAGTCAAAGCTAGTAGAAGGCGACGTCCTAAAACTAACGATTACTGACGACGGTAGCTTTGTTTATAAACAAATTGGCCCAACCGAACGCAAACAAATTATCGGTACACTTGTTCAACACGATGGCGCTTATTATGTCGAGGCTAACGGCCGCGAATACCGCATTTTGCTAGCCAGCATAACTTATTTCCGCATTAACGTTAATGATCAAGTTACAATTATCGTTCCAGCCAACAATCCAGACGCTGTCTGGGCTGCTGTTGAAGCTGCTCTGTAGTAGATGGTATAGTTATCTTTGCAAGGATTATCCTTGCAAGACTTTCGGCTTAATTTATGCTAAGCTAATATTGAATCAAGACGAAAAGAGTTCCGAACGGTTAATACCTAAGGAACTCTTTTCTTTTTAAACTTAAATGCTACCTACAATATACCGACTATTGCATTACCTAAACATTAGCAGTATATTAATATCATCACATGAGGTGAAAACAAAAAGCGTAAAAAATACGGCATTATACGACCTGGAACGTGCGTATAATTATGGTTAGAGAGTTGAATAGGGGAGAAAACAAACAATGTCCAAAGCATTGTACCGAAAATATCGCAGCAAATCACTCGATGAAGTGATTGGTCAAAAGCATATTACCGATATTTTGTCCCGCGCGATTACAAGTGGCCATATATCTCACGCCTACTTATTAACTGGACCACGCGGCGTCGGTAAAACCTCAGTCGCTAGAATCTTGGCTCACCAGATTAACGATTTAGTTTACGACGAAGAAGCGACCAACTTAGATATTATCGAGATTGATGCTGCCAGTAATAACGGCGTCGAAGATGTACGTGATCTACGCGAAAAAGCTCAGATTGCCCCAGTTAGTGCCAAAAAGAAAATCTATATTATTGACGAGGTTCATATGCTATCCAAGGCAGCTTTTAACGCCTTGCTTAAAACCCTAGAAGAACCACCTGAACACGTTATATTTATCCTAGCAACTACCAATGTCGAGAAGTTACCGGCGACCATCATTAGTCGTACGCAACGTTTTAGCTTTCGGCCGATTACAATCGATGACACAATTAAGCATTTAGCCAACATCGCCAAACTCGAACACATTAAGATTAGCGACGATGCATTGAAGTTGATTGCCGAACATAGCGACGGTAGTTTTAGAGACAGCATTAGCTTGCTTGATCAATTATCAAGCCTAGTCGACAGCGATAATAAAAAGACAATTACAGCCGAATTAATCGAGAGTACCCTGGGCTTAACTTCTAGTAGTGTGATCGACCAATTAATCGAGGCTGTCGAGTCAAAGGATTTAGCTAGCGTTGTTCAGATATTAACGACTACACTAGATAACGGTACCAGTACTGCTGTTTTGGCGGCACAACTAACTACGACTATCGGTGGCCGAATTGCCGATAAACCTCAATTGTTGCCGCTGCTGGACGCCTTGATTGATGTTACTAAAAGCCCACAGCCACAACTAAAGTTACTGAGCGTTCTCGGTCTGGCGGCAGCGCCAAAACAATCGCCAAAATCAGTCGCTTTGGCGGCACCAATTTACGAAGTCAGCGCTTCAATCGCTGAACTAGAGAAACAAGCTACTCGTAAACAGCCCGTCGAGCCAAAACCAGCTTCAACTAGGCCAATCAAGCTAGACGTTGAAAAATTTGATTGGGCCAAATTAGTAGAATATACACGCCAAAATCACGTAGCACTTTACAGCGTCCTGTCAAAATGCACTCCTGAATTAGACGGTGAAAACCTGAAATTATATACCTGCAACAATTTTTACAAAAAGAAATTAGACGACACTAAATACAGCCCACTTTTAGCAAAATGCCTGGAAGAAGTTGGCGTTTTTGGACTAAATATCCACACAATTCCCACAGCTCTTCCACCTAAGGGCGTTCATGCAGCGGCAATTGCTGCTATTATGGGCGGAGGAGAAGAGGTTTTATTAGACCCCGCATGAATCGAGCATGGCCAACAAAGAAGTTATAGTCGGGAAGGTCCCACCACAAAATATTGACGCCGAGAAAAGTCTGCTGGGCGCAGTTTTGATTGACGAAGAAACTTTGGCCGATATCTCGGAGCATGTTACAACTAAAGATTTTTACGAAAAGCGCCATTCGATTATTTACGGCGGCATGATGAGTTTGTATGAAAAACATCGTCCTGTCGACTTACTGACTTTGACTGAAGAACTAAAGCGCAAAAAGGAATTAGATACAATTGGCGGTTCGACTTATCTAACTGAACTAACAAATTATGTTCCGACTGCCGCCCACGCCGAAGCTTATGCCGAATTAGTTGCTCAAAAGGCAGTTCGTCGTCGTTTAATTAAAGCTAGTGGCGAAATTTCGGAACTAGGCTATAACGAAGAAACTACTACCCAAGAATTACTAGAAAAAGCTGAAGCTGAGTTATTTTCGGTTAGCGATCAGTCGCTCAAGCAAGATCTGGTAAGTATTGAAAGCATCTTGACTGAAAGTTTTGATCGCATGGAAGAATTGCATCGTAATAAAGGCGCCCTACGTGGTGTTCGAACCGGCTACCAAGACTTGGATAATATGACGGCTGGCTTTCAGCGCAGTGACTTGATTATCTTGGCCGCTCGTCCAGCTATGGGTAAAACAACCTTGGTTACAAACTTGGCTTATAACGTGGCTACTATCGCTAAACAACCGGTTTTGTTCTTTAGCCTCGAGATGAGCAAAGAGCAGTTAGTTGATCGTATGCTAGCTGATGCGTCTGGTGTTGATGCTTGGAATATTCGAACTGGTAATTTGTCAGATGATGATTTTAGTAAACTATCCGAAGCGATGGGTGAATTAGCTGAAGCGCCGATTTTTATTGACGATACACCTGGATTGTCAGTCCTTGAAATGCGAACTAAAGCTCGTCGAGCTATGCACGAGCAACAACTCGGATTAGTGATAGTCGACTACTTGCAGTTGATGCAAGGTACCGGCGGCAATAATGGCAACCGCGTCCAAGAGGTAAGCGAAATATCACGTGGTCTGAAATTAATCGCCCGCGAACTTAACGTACCAGTTATTGCCCTTAGTCAGTTGTCACGTTCAGTTGAATCGCGCAGTCCACAAATCCCACAACTAGCCGATCTTCGTGAATCAGGCTCAATCGAGCAGGATGCCGATATTGTTATGTTTATTTATCGCGAAGCTTACTATAACCCCGAGACTGAACGTGAGAATATTACTGATCTGATCATAGCTAAACATCGTAACGGACCAACCGGCAAAGTCGAATTATACTTCCACCCAGAACGACTACGCTTTATGTCGCTTGACCGCAAGCACGATGCCTAGATTGACGTGTTATAATCATAGTTAGACATGATGAGTTTCAATATTTTTGATTTTTTCATTTATAAATGGCGCTACTGGATTGGCTACGGCATAATTACCGTTGGTTTGATTGCGGCTTTGATCTTTGCTGGTATGTATTTGCCAGGTGGCATCAGCCACCAAGAAATGCAGTCTGTTATTAAGAGCAATTCATTGGGCTTGACCAGTCTTTTTAAGTCTACCGACATCGTCCATCTGCCATATCATTTACTGCAACACGTCAGCCTAGCCATCTTTGGCGTCTCGATTTTAAGCATCAAACTGCCATCAATTATCTTGGCATTTTTATCGGCTATCGGTATGGTGCTGCTGTTAAGGTTATGGTTTAAGCCTGGAATTGCCGTCTTGGCATCGTTAATTGCCATCACTACTGGACAATTTATTTTTATCGCTCAAGACGGAACGCCTAGTATCTTGTACCTTTTTTGGCCAGTCTCATTGATATTATTAGCCAGCCTAATCTCTAGCCAAAAGAGGTTTAGAATGTTCTATAAAATGTCGTTCTTTATTGTTGCCGCACTGAGTATGTATACGCCACTCAATTTCTATATATTGATCGCGCTAGCTACGGCTATTATTCTGCATCCTCATCTGCGATTTATGATTCGACAATTATCGAAAAAAGAAATTATAGCATCGTTGGTTGTGGCTTTTTTGATGTTGATACCACTAATAGTCGCCTTGCTGAAAGCACCAAGTCTGGCTTTGACGTTATTGGGTATACCATCACACTGGCCAACGCTAAGTGCTAATTTCAGTTCACTTGGAGCTCAATACCTAGGCTTTAACAGACCAAGCGGCACATTACTAATGACACCATTCTTTGAGCTTGGATCAATGTTAATAATAGCCATCGGTGTTTATCAATTAATCCAAAACCGAGAAACAGCCAAAGGTTATGTAATTGGATTGTGGCTACTTTGTTTGGCGCCTGTCATTATATTAAATCCGAATTTCACCAGCATAAGCTTCCTGCCGCTTGTTTTATTATTAG
Source organism: uncultured bacterium (assembly GCA_903900345.1). GTDB lineage: Bacteria > Patescibacteriota > Saccharimonadia > Saccharimonadales > Saccharimonadaceae > UBA1547. Next base: position 80,120 of record CAIUMO010000001.1, read on the forward strand.
CCTTAGGGCTCAAAGCTTTATTGTCGCATTGGTATGAGTTATTTCCATTTAATCCATATGCGCGAATCGGTGGCTTGATTCCAGTGGTTATATTAGTTGCCGTCTTGACCTTATCAGGTATCGATCGATATGTTCACGGTTACCAGTATGATCCAAATATCGCGCCTAACTTTTCGATGGATCTAAAGTTAATACCAGCTGATACCAAAAACTTAGTAGTATCAGATAATGAGTTAGCCTTTTACCAAGTTGTTTCCGAGCACAACAAAAAACCAGTCGTTACGACGATGCCGATTGCTGGTGAAAATAGCTTTTTAGCTACACGCCAAGCTAATCAAGCTTTTGCAGGCTTTAGAATTGATCGAATCATAACTTCGCCACTCAGTAGTGACAGTGACCGATTTTACTTATACACAAAGATAACTGATTGAAGTATACTTAGACAGTAAGTATATTTTACTAAGAGGAGTACTAATATGGCGTTTGACCAAATAAAAATGATGAATAATCTACGTAAAGCTCAAAATGAGCTCAAAAAAGAAATTATCGAAGTTGAAGCTGGCGACGGTGCAGTTGTGATTCAGATCACTGGCGAACTAAAGATCAAGAAAATTAATATCGACCCTAAACAAGTTGATCTTGATGATATCGAAGAGCTTGAGCATTGGATCGAAATCGCTCTACGCGATGGCCTAGCTAAGGCTCAAGAAGTCGCTGCCGCAAAGATGAAACCTTTAATGGGTAGCCTGGGCAACCTTGGGTTATAGGTTTTAATCTTGTCTCAGTTACTTCCATCAGCACTTGTTAACGCCATTGATGAATTTGGGCGTCTACCTGGAGTTGGTGATCGTACGGCTGAACGCTATGCCTATTTCTTATTGCGAGCTGATCCACGCACTAGTCAAAAATTGGCCGAAACAATATCTAAATTACATAGCGGTGTCAAATTTTGCCCTAAAACATTCGCTTTGATTGATGCCGATGAAGACGTGTCGATTTTATATAGTGATCCATCACGTGATAAATCAATCGTAGCCGTAGTTGAAGAGCCCCTTGATATCATTGCCCTAGAGCGTACCGGACAATTTAACGGTACCTATCACGTCCTAGGCGGTGCCATTAGTCCAATCGATGGCGTCGGGCCCGAACAACTTCACATTCCAGAATTAATCGAACGACTAACTAATGATAATGTTCAAGAAGTTATTATTGCGACCAATGCTAGCGTAGAAGGTGAATCGACCGCCCTCTTTTTACAGCGTCACATACTTGAGGCCGGTATTGATATTAAACTAACCAGATTAGCTCGCGGTATTCCAGTTGGTGTTGACCTGGAATATGCTGGTCAAATTACGTTAACACACGCCCTAGAAGGCAGAAGGGCATTTTAATGTACGACAAAGCCAAAGAATTAATTGATGCAGCCAAGAAAATTATTATTATTCAAGCCGAAAACCCTGACGGCGATTCACTAGGCAGTGCCCTAGCTCTAGAGGAAATTATCGGCGACCTAGGCAAAGAAGTAATTTTGTATTGCCCAGTTGAAACGCCTAAATATATGCACTACATCAAAGGTTGGGATAGAGTAACCAGCGTTTTCGATCCGTCAGCCGATTTAGTCATCATAGTCGATACAACAGCCGATGTTTTACTCACAAAAGTACTTGAAACAGCTGGTGTCCGTCATTTTCTTGAAACCCATCCAGTCCTAGCCATTGATCACCATATTTCTGAATCAAATCTCAGCTTTCCACATACACTACTGGTCGAAGAAGCTGTCGCTACTGCCGAAATAATCTATGGCTTAGCGATTGATGCTAAATGGCCAATTAATCAACAAGCCGCCGAAAATTTACTAATCGCCATTATGAGCGATAGCTTGGGGCTGACAGTTCAAAACGTCACACCGCGGACCTATTTTACGGCTGGTAAATTGGCCGAGTTGGGCGCTGATAATTCCGAGGTCGAGAAACGCCGTCGCGAATACATGAAAAAATCAGCCGAGATCTTGAAATACAAGGGCGTCTTAATCGAACGCATCGAGTATTTCTTGGATGGCAAATTGGCACTAATTCGGATTCCTTGGGAAGAAATTAAAGAGTATAGCGACCAATATAATCCAAGTGTCCTAGTCCTAGACGAAATGCGTTTCGTCGAGAACGTCGAGATCGGCATTGCTATCAAAACCTATCCTGATGGCAAATTAACTGGTAAACTACGCAGCAACCTACCGATTTCAGCAACTGTCGCTGGCTTTTTTGGTGGCGGCGGTCACGAATATGCCGCCGGCTTTCGCGTCTATGAGTCAATCGATGAAATTATTCCTGAATTATTAACAGCTACCGATAAAGCTATAAAGGAGTACGAAAGTGGCACTCAAATTTCATAACACCCTAACTGGTCAAATTGACGAATTTGTCTCCATTTTACCTGGCAAAGTATCACTTTATACCTGCGGCCCAACTGTCTATAATTATCCTCATATCGGTAACTGGGCAGCTTATATTTACTGGGATGTTTTGGTTCGGATTCTAAAAGCCAATAACTACGACGTGACTAGAGTTATGAATATTACCGACGTCGGACATCTAGTTAGTGACGCCGATGACGGTGAAGATAAACTCGAAAAAGGCGCTCGTCGCGAAGGTAAAACCGCCTGGGAAGTCGCCAAGTTTTATACTGAGGTCTTTATCGATGGTATGCATCGTTTAGGTTTAATTATGCCTAATGAAATCACCAAAGCTACCGAGTTTGTAACCGAACAGATCGAACTTGTTCGTAAACTGGAAGCCAAAGGTGTGACCTACCAAATCGATGACGGCATTTATTTTGATACGTCTAAATTTCCAAGCTACGCTGACTTTGCCCATTTAGACCTTGACGCTCTAAAAGCTGGCGCCCGAGTTGAAGCTAATCTCCAAAAACGTAACCCTAGCGACTTCGCCTTGTGGAAGTTCACTCCAGCCGGCGAAAAACGTGACATGGAGTGGGAAATGGACGGTCGAATGGGCTTTCCAGGCTGGCATATCGAATGTTCAGCTATGGCATTATCGATCCTAGGCAAAACTATTGATATCCATACTGGCGGTATCGATCATATTCCAGTCCATCATACTAACGAAATCGCCCAATCTGAAACCGCCAACGGCGTCAGATTTAGTAATTATTGGTTGCACAATAACTTTATAAAAGTTAACGGTACCAAGATCAGTAAATCGCTCGACAACGGCTATACGCTTGACGATTTGCAAGCCAAGGGCTTTTCAATGCTTGATTTTAGGATGTTGTTATTACAAGGTCACTACCGAAGTGAAGGTAACTTTACTTTCGATATCCTACAGTCCGCCAAGAACCGTTTGAAGAACTGGCGTAATGTCGCTGCCTTGCGTCATCAAGTCCACGACACGCTCGAAAACAGCAACCAGAAAGCCAGTGACGACAAATCAGTACCAGCTTATGCCGTGTCGCAAGCTATCATTGAAGCTATTAATGACGACCTAGGCACACCACAGGCCCTAACATTAATTGATGAGACTTTCTCAAAGATTGCAAACGCCAAAATAGCCAATATCAATCGATCAGCCTTATTGCAGCTGTTGGAAACTATCGATTCAACTCTGGGTTTACAATTACTCGAAACAACGCCTGATGTATCAGATGATATCAAAAAGACTATTCTGGAACGAAACCAAGCTCGAATTCAAAAGGACTGGAAAAAATCTGACAGTCTGCGCGACCAATTAGCTAAACAAAACATCGTCATCCGTGACACCGACCAGACAAGTATCTGGGAATATAAGATCTAACTAGAAGCTAGAGACAGCTTAAAGATTATCTAGATTTGGCACAGTTTTAGCAGCACGATTTTTGCGTTCTCGTGCGAAGTAATCCTCAGCCAAAACATTAATACAACCAGCAATTGGTATTGAAATAATACCACCAACAATACCGAATAGGTAAATTCCGACCGTCACTGCCACTAAAACAGCTAACGCCGTCAGGTTAATACGCTTTGATTGAATTTTTGGTGAAATATAGTTGGCTTCGACTTGAGCGTATAAGACAAAAAATATAATGAAGATAATCGCAGCAGTAACACTGTTCAAAGCCAATATGGCACCAACAAGCAGCGCACCGATAACTTCGCCGAATAGTGGAATTAACGATAAAATAAACACGATCGCCGCTGATGGAATCGCCAAGTTTAAAGGTGTGTTAAATATTAGAGCTAAAGTTAGTACTAAAATACCAGAGACCGAGCCAGCGATAGCTGACACCGACAACTGGCCAGTCACATAACTAGTCACGACATTATACATACGAGCTAGTAAATGACTGTGATATTCCATGCGCTCTTTGTCTCCATAAGAAGACCACAGGCGCTTTAGCCAAGTTGGACCCTCGACAAGCATCAAAAAGGCTAAAACAAGTATCAAAATAGCCGATGTAATCGTACTTAAAACTGATCCGATACCACTAATCAAGAATGACCCGATACCAGATGCAAATTGCGAAGCGCCATCTTTGATAGACACAACGACCTTATCGAGCTCTGGCTGAAGATTATAGTGATTAATAAGTGAGTTAAAACCAACTGATTGTTTGGAGGCTGTATCTAGTAAGTTTGGTACAGTTTGAGCAAATTTGACAGTCTGATCAACAATCGGTGGAATAACTAGAAAGACAACTAAGCCCAAGGTTACAACCACAGCAACGTAGGCCATCGCCGTACCGAGAACTCGGCTTCTGCTAGGGAGCATCCGAGCCAAACGGTTAACTGATGGACTAAGGGCGATTGCCAAAAAGATTGCTGTAGCAATAATAATTAAAGCTAAACGGGCGCTATAGATTATAAAAGCCGCCAAAACAAAGCCAATAACAACTAACCAAAATCGAACAAATGTACGTGTATCTATTTCAATTTTTACTTTCATAAGCTGTATTATATCACTAATCCACCGGTCGGTTATAATAAATTTAGATTCTACAAAGATCTAAGCATTCTATAAGCTATAGGTAGTGTATAATAGTTACATTATGCGAATACTTATAGTCGAAGACGAACACAAAATAGCACAAGCCCTAAAGAAGGCTTTAGAACAAGATAACTACGCCGTTGATGTATCCTATGATGGAACTGACGGTTACGCAATGGCCACCACTGAACCATACGACCTAGCAATTATTGATCGTATGATACCTGGTGACTATAACGGCATCGATATTATCAAGGCTATGCGCAGCGCTAAAATCCATACACCAGTCATAATATTAACCGCCAAAGGTAGTGTGGCTGATCGAACCGCCGGTCTTGACGCTGGCGCTGACGATTACTTAGTTAAACCGTTTGCCCTGCAGGAATTGTTAGCTCGAATTCGCGCTTTACTACGTCGACCACCCGAGGTTCAGCAAGTCATTCTAACAGCTGGCGATTTATCGCTTAATACTGTTACTTTTGAAGTCAAACGTGGCAACACCAATATTTCACTTACCAGCAAAGAGTTTGCCTTACTTGAATTCTTGCTTCGTAACCAAGGCCGACCAAGTAACAAAGACACAATCATCAGCCATGTCTGGGATTATGACGCCAATGTTCTGCCTAATACAGTCGAAGTTTACATGAAATATCTTCGCCAAAAAGTTGACGATCCATTCGATAAACCACTGCTACATACAGCTCGCGGCTTTGGCTATCGAATTGAAGATAAATAGGATAATCAGTCATGTTTAGATCAGCTACTATCCGTCTGACTGGATGGTATTTATTGATACTAATGTCATTAAGTATCATTTTTAGCGTCGTCATTTATAATATGACGTCTAGTGAAGTTGAGATGAGGTTAGAGCGTTTTCAAACTAGCTTTCAACAGTCCAGGGGATTTATACCTCCGAATATGACGCCGGCATCATTGATCGATGATGAACTAGCCAAATCAGAATCGAATATATTGATCGAGCTTTTTTACGCAAACCTGTTTATTCTAATCACTGGCGGTTTTGCTAGTTATTATTTAGCGCGAAATCATTTATTACCAATCGAAAAAGCGCACGAAGCTCAATCACGTTTTACAAGTGATGCAAGTCATGAACTACGCACGCCACTAGCTGTCATGAAAACCGAGATTGAAGTTGCGCTGCGCGATAAGACCACTTCAATTGACAGCCTCAAAGATACCTTAATAAGTAACCTTGAAGAAGTCGATAAATTAACAAAATTGGCCGAAATGCTGCTGAACTTGTCGCGCATGGACAGCGCCAAACTTGACTTAGGTCCGGTCAGCTTAACAAAGGTTGCCAAAAGTATTATTAATGACTTTAATCAGCCAAAAAGTCGTATTACTCTCAATTCCAAAAAACAACAGATAGTTATAGGCAACGAGATGGCACTAGCTGATCTAGTAAAAATTTTAATAGATAACGCCTTGCAATATAGCCCCAAAAACTCTCAAATTACTATCAACATATCCAATCATGATAATCAGGCTAAATTTGAAATTACCAACTCTGGATCAGGTATCCAGGCCGATAAATTAGCTCACATCTTTGACAGATTTTATCGAGCCGATTCATCACGAACCACCGGCGAACACAAGGGCTATGGACTTGGTTTAGCGCTAGCTAAAAAAATCGTTGAACTACATAATGGCGAGTTAACGGCCAGCAGCATACCAGATGAAACAACGACGTTCACATTGACTTTGCCAATCCAATCTCAACCTCAAGCAAAAACTCAGAACTGACCAATAGACTATATTCATATACTACCTAAATTAAAGGAGAATTCATGAATGTAGTTTCGCGGGGTATCAAGAACGCCCTTCGTAGTCCACTTCGATCAGGCGCCATCGTATTAATGCTGGCCGTCAGCATTGGCTTAATATTAAGCATGCTGGTTGCACGCAGCGGTATTGATGCTCAAATAAAGAAGGACCAAGCTGGGACCGGTATCACAATTAGACCAGCTGGCATCATGGACTTTTCTGGTGGTGGCACTCCACTAACCAGTACGCAATTAGCCACAATCACTAAAACAGACCATATCGCTAGCACCTCAGCCACTCTTAGCGACCAACTAGGAACAACTGACACCAACCTGACTTCAGCAATTGATTTCGGTAGTTTTGGTCTAAGACAACAACGATTCGATAGTAGTAGCTCGACAGCTACTAGCACCAGCATGACAACTCCGAACACTAGTCCAGCTGATTCGAGTACAACCCGATCAGCCAGAACACCACACATAACCGTCAGTGGAACGACTGACCCAAATTCTATCTCAACTGATGGCAGTAAATTAAATATAACCAAAGGTGCAACGATTGACGGCAATAGTAGCGATTTAATCGCATTAGTCGGTAGCGATCTTGCAACAAAAAATAGCTTGTCTGTCGGCAGTACTTTTACAGCCTACGGTTCGACGATCACCGTCAAGGGTATTTATAACACCGGCAATAAAGCTCAAGATAGCGGTATTATTATGCCACTAACTACAGTTCAAAGCCTAACTAGCCAAACAGGCTCTATCACAAGCGTAAATGCTACTGTCGATAGCAGTAGTAATGTTAACTCAGTCGTGTCAGCGCTTAAAACTTCACTTGGAAGCACCGCTGACATAACTAGTCAAGCCGAACAAGCTGCCACTAGTGTCGCCTCACTAAAAAGTATTGCTAGCCTTGCCTTGGCTGGCGTCATCGGTGCCACGATCGCTGGAGCCGTCATCGTACTCTTGGCTATGATTATGGTTGTCCGCGAACGTCGTCGTGAAATTGGCGTCATCAAAGCCATCGGCGGATCAAGCCGAAAGGTAATCGGCCAATTCGTTGCCGAAGCTTTAACACTGACCGTCATCGGCTCAATCATAGGCTTAGCCCTAGGCGTAGCCATAAGTGGTCCAATGACCACGTCGTTAGTCAGCAGCAGCACTTCATCGTCAGTAACTTCAACCAATGGCCGACCATTTGGTGGACCAGGTGGGATGTTCCAAGGAGGCTTTAATCAAGTCAATAAAAACCTAACTGCCGTTCAAAGCACCCTAACTCCAACAATATTTGTATCAGCTGTCGGTATTACGCTCCTCATCGCTATTGTTGGCGCCGCCGTACCAGCTTGGTTCATATCTAAAATTAGACCAGCCGAAGTCCTAAGGACAGAATAGGAGCAATTATGTTAGTAGTAAAAGATTTAACTAAATCATTCAGCAGCGCCAGCGGCAATGTAACCGCCCTCGACAAAGTTAATTTAACTGTTCAAACCGGCGAGTTCGCCAGCATTATCGGCAAATCAGGTAGCGGTAAGAGTACACTGCTCAGCATGCTCGGCGCTTTAGATATTCCGACCAGTGGCAGTATCGAAGTTGACGGCGTTGATATCGCCAAGCTTTCCGCCGCCAAACAAACAGCTTATCGGGCCAAAAAGATCGGTTTTGTATTCCAACACTATAATCTGATTCCAAATTTAACTGCTCTCGAAAACGTCATGTTGGCCTTGGAGTTTGGCGGCATGCCAAGTAAAAAACGTAAGGCCCGCGCTACACAATTATTAACTGATGTTGGACTAGAAGCCGATGAGCAGTTGCGCAAACCACCTCGACTTAGCGGCGGTCAACAACAACGTGTCTCGATTGCTCGAGCCCTAGCTAATCATCCAGCTATCATCCTAGCTGATGAGCCAACCGGTAACCTGGATAGCGAAACTGGCAAAAAAATATTCGACCTGCTGCATCGCTTGTCACGTAGTGAAAAAACGACCATTTTGGCCGTCACTCACGACATGGACATCGCTGGTAAAACTGACCGAACCTTTAAACTCAAAGATGGCAAAATTACTGTCTAAGATTCGTGTCGCTTCAACCGATAACCAGCCCGCAGCGCAATTTGCCACTGTAATATAACAACACAAACAATCATCAACAAAAGTGGCCAAGCGCGCTCCCAGGCTGGCATCGTAAAGTCAAAAAAATCACGAATAAAGCTAAATCTAAAACTAGGAACAACAATAATAGCCACGGCTAGCACGTAAAACAAACGCGCTAGTCGGGCTTTTTTAGTATTCTTGACATCGAACATTAACGGCACCAAGAATACCAGATAAATACCAAAAAAGGTTGAAACAATTACCGTCGTCGTCAGTACACCAGCAGTGTCTTCTGGGTGAATATTTAGTAGCGACAAATAAGTTACCGTCACAGCTATACCTGACAAAATAGCGATTGGTGCCACAGCTTGCAGCGTATCTCGCCAAAAGAAACGAGGCGATAAACGATAACGTGGCGATGGCGCCAATAAAGTCCAAATAACCGTCGGTATTGTCACCAAGAACATATTCATAAATGTTATATGTCGAGGCAAGAACGGATAGACCACACCCAAGGCCAACGTCGCCAGCAATAACAAAACACTGAATATAATCTTGTGAAAGAAGAGGGTAGCAATCATCTCAATCGCTTGCATAATGCGATTACCTAACTTCATACCTATTGGTAGCGAGTTAAAAGAGTTATTGAGTAAGACAATATCCGCCACTCGGCGCGTTGCCGTAGCACCGGCATACATCGCCACACCCAAATCGGCCTTTTTAAGCGCCAAGGCATCATTCACGCCATCACCGACCATACCTGTAAAATTACCTAAACGTTTAAAGGTTTCGACTAATCGTTCTTTCTGCTCGGGCAAAACTCTGGCAAAAATCGTCGTTTTAGCAACCGTTTCATCCCAATCATCATCAGATACAGCCTGTAATTCCGCACCAGTTATAGCTGTCTGATAATTCTTGATACCAGCTTGACCAGCAATATATTTAACCGTATCCGGATTATCACCGCTAATAACTCGCAAACTGACGCCGTTCTTCTGTAGATAAGCAACCGTCTTTTTAGCACCCTCGCGTAATTCATTAGACAATATAATCACACCGACAGCTCGCCCCGAGCCAACTGACAAATCTTTTAGTGATATATCGTCACCGTCAAATGTTGCTACCAGTAGAACCCGTTTGCCAACGCCAGCTAATGTGTCAATTTGCTGTTTTTGATCAGACGATAATGGCGCTAGTTTACCGACATATTCTGGCGCTCCAACTATAATACTGCGGGTTTTGCGACTAAATATCAGTTTTACGCCACTCAGCTTGCGCCTAGACGAGAAGGCGAGTGTTTGCAGTACTTTATACTGGCTTGGCACCGGAAAGGCGCTAGCAATAGCCTGATTAGTGGCACTATTGCTACCAGCTTCAAATGCCGCGACACCGATTAGTTCCGGAATATACTTAGCTGATTTATCAAACAATTCAAACTTCTCGAATGTAATCTCGTCACTGGTCAAGGTGCCGGTTTTATCGACACAAAGCACATTTAGTAGCGCCATAGCTTCAATCGCTGCCAGTTTCTGTGGTAGAACCTGCGCTTTGGCTAATCTGATTGACCCAAAGGCCAATAACAGCGAGCTACCTAATAGTAATCCCTCTGGAATAATCGTGATCGCTGATGATGTAATCGTCTTGAATATCTGTACCGCACTATGCCCCGATAGCGAGTAGATAACAATGATAGCCACAGCTAATGCCAATGCTCCGTATGTCAGCCAAGTAATCGCCCGCGCAATAGCCGTCTGAGTCGGCGTCATTTGCGGTACGTAACGCTTTAGCGTCGTTGTCATCGACCCAATTTTAGTGTTTATACCGACCGCTGTGATTTGAATTGTCGCCGCACCTGCCACAACCGCACTGGCCGCATAAGCCGTCGAACCTTTGGGCTTTTCAACTGGTGCTGACTCGCCAGTCAAAATACTTTCATCCAGCTCTAATCCAGCGCTGGTCACTATCAGACCGTCAGCTGGTACTTCATCACCTAAATTCAACTGAACTATGTCATCGATTTTTAACTGGTCAAAAGCCGTGTCTGTAATTGATCCGTCGGACTCTAGCAGGTGAGCCACTGGCGCGCTCATCAATTCAAGCTTGCGCAATTCACTTCTAGCTCTAGTCTCTTGGATAATCGCCAAAGAGGTATTAAGGACAATGACAACCGATACAAACCAAGCATCACGTGGCTGGTTTAATATCAAAAGGATTAGCGCCAAAACCAGAATAGCTATAACGATAGGCGATAAGAAATTACGGCGAAGAATTACTAAAAAATCTTTCATTTATAGATACATTATATGGTTTATATTAACTAATAGCTATATTACGAAATTAAAACCTTTCTAGGGGTTAGCCTTAAGCCTTAATTCAGAACAATGCGTAATAATATATTTGTAACATTAAAAAGAAACGGAGGAGGATTCATTATGAACACCACCATCACAGAAAATACGATTTTACTCAGCAAAAAGGGAATGAAAGAATTAAAAAAAGCAGTCATCCAGCTAGAACATGATCACCAAAAGGCGCTGCGATCGCTACGCGAACTTGACAAAACATCAGATCGCGAAGGCCACCTAGCTCGCATCGATAAATTATCGGTGGTTGAAGGTATCGAGATCGAACTGGACGAAAAGAAATTAGTCCTGTCATCAGCTAAATTACTACCAGCTAAACGAACTCGTTTGCAAGTCGCCATCGGTTCAATCGTCGACCTCATCGACAAACGCGGACACCTGTTCCGCTACATGATCGTCGACAGTGTCGAAGCTAACCCCAGCGACGGCCGTATCTCGACTGCCAGCCCATTAGGGCGCAGTCTGATCGGTCGTACCGTCAAGGATACGATTCAACTGAATAACGGCAAACACTTCAACCAATTCCAATTGGTTAGAATTGCTTAGTCTGTAGATAACAACTACAAAAATAGCTCGCGATTTGCGAGCTATTTTATTAGATATCAAGTTATTCAACCTCAGCCATGCTGCTATCAAATGTACTGCTTCGCTCCAGGGTACAATTGATAGCAGCATGGCTGAGGTTGAAATGACATACAAATCTACGACGCAATACTTAACAGCGTCCAATTAGCACCGCAATTATCACTTCGCAAATAATAATCTGATGTTCCATCTGACAAAGTCAAAAACTCAGCAATGCGCTCACCGTGACGAACTAAGTAGCGTAAACCGGCATCGATAAAATGATAAGTAGCGCCGTGGAATTCCATTCGGCGAGGATAGGCAACAAGATTCTTACGGAAGCCCATAGAGGTAACGACGATCTGTTCATTGACTTGTACTTTTTTCATAATAATTCCTCCATAAAGTTGATACAAACTAATACATACCGGTAAATTTTTTGTAAAAATAGACCAGCGAACGGATTAATTTACCTTGCGGCAAAGAAGTAATTCAGATAGGAATCATAAAACCGTTCAGTTCATAATTCTTTTTACTGAGAGTTACTTTAATTTTGTATCGTTTATCGGTGAACTTCTATAAGGAAGTGCGACAACGTTTATGGTGGCTTTATAAGCCTGTGGGTGGAAAGGTTTTAACCAGTACTCACATGACTGTATCTAGTATACCTTGTGTCATATTGAAGTCGTCAATAGTGAATTTAGATAAAATTAAGCTTAAAAATAGCCTACGTAACTAGTTTTTCTCACCCGAGTCGACACCGATTGCTTGGCTGATATGCGTGTAACCATCACGTTCTAATAATTTAGACAAATCATAACTTATCTGGGCCGCTAATTGTGGGCCACAAAATATAACACCAGTTATAATTTCGACCAAGCTAGCGCCCAATTTAATCTTGGTATAGGCATCATCAGCTGTAAAGATACCACCGACGCCAATAATTGTTAACTTGTCGCCATATTCGCGATAGGTTCGTTGTATCAAATCATTGCTGCGTTGCCAAGTCGGTTTACCGCTGAGGTTACCTTTGACGCTATCAGGCAAAACATCTTTCAAATCAGCCGAAGTACGATCTTTGTACAGGTTAGATATCGTCACGCCGGCGACTTTATGTTTCAATATTACATTTAGCAACTGCTGAAAATCTGGCCATTCATGATCAATCGGCATTTTAATAAAAATCGGCTGCTTGGCGCCAACCACGTCAACCGCTTTTAATAATTTCTCTAATTTTTCAGGAGTAGTAAAAGGCTCACCGCCATAAGTATTAGGGCAGGATACATTCAGCTCAATCACTTTGATACGTGGCTGGTCTTTAGCACGTTTGACGGTCGTAACGTAATCTTCAATGCCTTCGCGGATGCTGACAACATCGCAGCTATTAGTCTTGGCAACCGACAAAACAATAGGGAATTGCCTGATAGCAGTCTTGCTGTAATTATGAATTCGCTTCAAGATAGCAGTCGATCCATCATTAGCCAGCCCAGCATTAATGACTAGTGACTTTGATTTAGGCAAACGATAAAACCAAGGCCTAGGATTGCCATCGCATTGTTTAGCCGTAACCGAACCGACGGTACCAAAGCCAAAACCTAAACGAGATATCATCGGCATAATTTCGCCATTTTTATCAAAACCAGCCGACAAACCAACCGGACTGGCAAATTCGATACCATGATAAGTTTGCGTCAACCTCTCGTCAGGCTTCACTGTAAAGATAGCTTTAACAAGACCTCTCGCCACAGCAGCTTTGCCTAATACCGAAGTAGTCTTGATCATCATATGGTGCGTTTTATCAGGCGAGACCAAAAACAACAACGGCTTGGCGATCGTTTCGTAGCTGAATTGGCCCATACTCCAAAGTTTTCGCTTAATCATACATATAAGTATAACAAACCAGGTTGCAAGCTGCATGATACAATTAAGTTTATGAATATATTTGTAGACGCCAGATGGACACGAACCGACTATCACGATGGCATCAGCCGCTATACGGCCGGTGTAGTATCAGGTTTCAAAGACAGCAATATCCCAATAACAATCATCATACACGACGAGCGCCAACTTAAATTACTACCGACCGATTTACCATATATCGTGGTTAATAATCCGGTCTCAATCAAAGAATTCTTTTTGGCGCGTAAATTAAATAAATTAGGCGCCGATGTAGTTTTTAGCCCACTGCAAATCATGGGCAGTAATGGCCGTAAATATAAACTGATTTTAACCTTACAAGATATCATCTATTATCGTCACCCTAAACCGCCAACTGGCTTACCAGCAATTATTCGCGTTATTTGGCGTTTATTCCACGCTGCTCACTGGCCACAACGCTGGATATTAAACCACGCTGATCACGTAACAACCGTCAGCAAAACTTCACGCAAATTCATTCAAGAGATGAGATTAACTGATCGTGAAATTGGTGTTATCTATAACGCCTCTAGTCTTGATTTGCCACAATCGAATGAAGGCATCGTCAAAACCAAGAACATTATTTATATGGGATCGTTCATGCCATATAAAAACGTCGAGGTGCTAATTAAAGGTCTAGAGTTCTTGCCCAAAGATTACGAACTACACCTGTTAAGTCGAATTTCACCTGAACGCAAGATTGAGCTAGAAAAACTCATTCCGTTGGATGCTAGGGTAGTATTCCATAACGGTACCAGCGACCAAGAATATATCAGCTTGCTACAAGGCGCTTTATGTTTAGCCACTGGATCGACTGAAGAAGGTTTCGGCTTGCCAATTGTTGAAGCTCAAGCTATGGGAACGCCCGTAATAATTAATGACATGGAGATATTCCACGAAGTCGCTGCCGATGGCGCACTATTCTTCGAGGCTAATTCGCCGCAACAATTCGCGCAACAGGTCTTGAAACTTGACGATCCAGTCTTATTGCAAGACCTTATCGCCAAAGGTAAAAGACAGTCTGATAACTTTGCCTGGACCAAATCAGCTCAAGTACTATACGGAATCTGTGAAAAGCTCTGTGAAAACTCAAAATAAGATTCAATTAAATTCTTTAAAAGTCGCGTCCTGGAACATAGAAGGTCGGCTAACTGATACTGGCGCTAAATCACGTGGCAGTTCGGCTCAGATTATCGACGCTATTAGGCAACTAAACGCCGACGTACTAGTCCTGCTAGAGGCTCATAGTCAGATTTCACTCGACGATTTAAAATTAAAACAGCAGCTGATTGACATGGGCTATTATCTTTATAATACTCTCTACAAAGACGACATGCATTTACGTAAAGATGCCTACACACCTCAATTATCGAGCCTGCTTCTTAGTAAAACGCCCGTCGAGACCATTGAAACCTTCAGACTCGGCAATGTTCGAAATGCCTTTGCAGCCATCGTTAAAATCGCCCAATCAACCCAAAAACTCAGAGTTATCGGTGTTCACCTGGACGATAGGCAAGAATCAACTAGACTCAAACAAATCGATGATTTATCGAAAATAATTAATCAATCTGACCTGCCAACAGTTGTCCTGGGCGATTTTAATGCTATGCATGGCGATGATCTATGGCCAGCTAAGTTTTTACGCAGCCAACCAATACGCCTGCTAGCTAGTCTGATCTGGCCCAGAATATTTCTTAAAGTCGTTGGCATGGCTACTGGGGATAGCTTGCGACTGTTGCAATCGAGTACCAATCTTCATGACGCCGACACACGGCATCAACCGACAACAACGCCAAAACTACGCGGCTACGAATGGCTGCCAAGCATACGCCTGATTCAAATCGATCATATGTTTATATCGCCTGGCGTCCAAATTCAAGATTTTCGTGTCCAAAAGGACGGCGGCGCTGACCACCGAGCCATCGTGGCAACGTTATTAATTTAGTTGATTACAGTCAAAAATTCGGCGAAAGCTTTGTTTTTGCCATACAAAACATCAGTGTATCGATCGCGAATGTCAGCTGTTATTTTACCGACTTTACCATCGCCAATTTTACGAGCGTCAACTTCGATAACAGATGATATATAAGCCGACGTACCACAGGCAAAGACTTCATCGGCAATATAAAGTTCAGTCAAGCCGATACTTCTTTCGACAACCTCCAAGCCCATTTGATCAGCAATCTGAATGATGGTATTACGACTGATACCTTCTAATAAATCACTAGTCACACCAGGAGTAATTAATTTGCCGCCACGAACAATAAAGATATTGGCGGCGCTTAGTTCACAGACATGTCCGTCACTATCTAGGATTATACAGTCGTCATAACCGCTGTCGATAGCGTCTTGCTTAGCTAGCACCGAATTGACATAGGCGCCATTAACCTTAGCCCGAGGAGGAATTGCATCATCCGGTACTCGACGCCAAACACTGGTTTTGAGTCTCGCACCGTCATTTGGCAAGATAGGCCCAGATTTGTAAACAAATATACTAAGTATGGTCTTTAGGCCACGAGAACGCGGACCAGGGATTAGCTCATCAACGTGAACCGTCGCCCGTACAAAGACATTATCGGTGATTTGATTGGTCTTAATTACGTCCGTAGCAACCTGCAAAAAACGCTTTTCCGACCATTCAGGTTTAAAAGTATCAATACCTATAATATGCGCCGAGTTAACCAGACGTTGGTAGTGGTCATGCAATCGAAAGGCTAATTTCGAACCATCTTTGGCGATATGAACTGGAAAAACCGTATAGACACTTAGTCCATACAGCACCGCCGAACTGGCAACACTTAATTTCGCCTCATCAATCGATTTAATACCATCATCAAAATATGCCTTGTCATAGATATAACCCATAAGATTATTATACAGCAAAAATAGACCCCAAGTTTCTCATTTCTGCGCCCCATTTCACCCCCTCAAGCTCCATCTTCCTTGCCGCCTCCCTCACACTACCACCAAAGGCACATGCTTCGCTCTAGTCTTTCTTTTCTGCCGTTCACCACCACTTAGTCCAGGCAGATGGCCACTCTACGTGTGACCACGAAGTGGTCAGCACGTGGCGCTTGGCCTCCGCTACCGCTACGCATCCATCTGCACTGAACCAAGTGGTGTTGAACG
>CAIUMO010000002.1 GCA_903900345.1 uncultured bacterium
CCGTTCACCACCACTTAGTCCAGGCAGATGGCCACTCTACGTGTGACCACGAAGTGGTCAGCACGTGGCGCTTGGCCTCCGCTACCGCTACGCATCCATCTGCACTGAACCAAGTGGTGTTGAACGTATTTAAATTATCTTCAAAACAATACGACTCTTTGGCATAAACATCAGACCTAAACGGGTGACGCGAGGCGGGGCAGCACCCGATTTACTACAAAATGGTAATCCATTTTTATAAATCAGGGGCGGACCGAGCGGCAGGACCCGTGAGATGGGCGGTGTTTATTCAAGACCTGGAACTATAAATCTTTTGTTCTAAATTGCAAACTCGATTTCGTCTAGTACTTTGTCGATTTGCTGGTGTAATTGTTCGATATCGCTGTCGTTGACGATGTAGTGATCGGCGATGGCAATTGGGCCGCCTTTTTCGATATTTTCAATTTCAGCCCAGTCGCGTTGGTCGGCTTCAGTTTGCGTTAAAGGACGAACTGGACGAACTAGTAATCGGCGATGACGAACTTGTTTAGGCGCTATTATGGCCACGATAATAAGTTCACCTGGGAATTCATGCTTAAGAACTTTGTACTCCGTCCAACTATAAAGTCCGTCAGCTACAATGCGATGTTGACCGGCGTCGATTAGGTTATGAATTTGCGCAATGATACGCTGAGCAATGAAATCTTTACCTTCTCGTGCTCGAATTTCTTCACGGAATGTTTTTTCATTCTCTTGGTTATGCTCTAAACCGGCTTCTGTCATGGCGTCCAAGACAACACCACCGAAATAAACTTTTGGATATCCTTTAGTTGTGACGTAATCGACGGCCATACTTTTACCGGCACCAGCTAAACCTACAAATGCGACAATTTTGACTTTGTTATTAGTAATCATATAAATTAATTGTAACAGATAGTTTAATCAGATTGAGTTATACTGGTAATATGACAAAACGTTTGGCCGTAATTGATGGTAAGTCTGTATTTTATCGTGGCTATTATGCAATGCCTAATTTGTCTTTGGCTGACGGCACGCCAACTGGCGGCGTTTTTGGGTTCGCTAGCTTAGCAATTGAACTTATTAAAAAACTGGAACCTGATTATGTAGCTATTGCCTGGGATAAGCGTGGTACTAATATCCGTAAACGTCGTGAGATTTATCCTGAGTACAAAGCTGGTCGCAAAAAAGCTCCTGAAGATTTTTACGCTCAAATTCCGATTTTATATGAATTACTAGATGCATTTGGTTGGCCGTTGTATGAGATTGATGATTATGAGGCTGATGATATCTTGGGCGTGTTTGCGCGCGAGGCGACTGAAAAGGGGATTGAAACCTGCTTGTTGACTAGCGACCTTGATGCTTTGCAATTGATCAATCCCATGGTCAAGGTTTATGCGCTCAAAAACGGTTTGTCAAATCTTGAAGAGTTTGATGTCGAATATTTTGAAAAAAAATATGGCATTAGAGTCGAACAATTTTTGGACCTTAAGTCATTAAAAGGTGACTCGTCCGATAATTTACCAGGTGTACCAGGTATCGGTGAAAAAACTGGCATACAGTTGTTGCAGCAATTCGAAACACTCGATAATATTTATGCTCATCTTGATGATATCAAGCCAACTATCGCGAAAAAATTGATTGCTGGCAAGGAATCGGCTTATATGAGCAAAGAACTTGGTCGTATTTGGTCAGAAGCACCAGTTAAACTAGACTGGGGTGTCGCTGATATTAATGATATCGATCTTGAAAAAGTTGCGGCCATATTAAAACGTCTAGAATTTCAGTCACTAATTAGACGTCTGCCTAAACACATGCAATTGCATCATCTGGACGAAGTTACTCTCGACAAGAGCCTTAATTTGGAACCAGTTTCGGTGGTGCCTTGGCCGGAAACTTTAGTGATTGATAGTCCAGTTATATTACATATTGTTGATGATATTATTTGGCTGTCGACTGACGGCAAGACAGCTTCAAATGCCAAAATTAACAGCCTGGATCGAAGTATCTGGCGAGTATTCGAGTTAGCGACCGTTATTAGTTACGATAGTAAAAAGCTATATCATCAACTGGCCGCCGAGAATGTCTTTGTGCGATTTGGCGAACTTCACGATATTCATCAAGCGGCATTTTTGATTGATCCGCTGAGGCGCGACCGAACGGTAAATGGTTTGATTGGTGAAGAGATAAGTGACACACCTCAGACTATAATTGCGGCGCTTTGGCATATTTATAATCAACAAATAGCAGCCTTTCAATTAGAGCCAAAATTCGCCAAGATTGCTCGCGAATTTGATTTTCCATTAACCTATATTTTGTTTTTAATGGAATATCGTGGCATCAAAATTGATTCAAAAATATTAGAAGTTATGAGTCAGCAGCTAGGTGATGAACACGCCAAGCTTGAACAAGAAATATATTCAATGGTTGGCTATGAATTTAATATCGGTAGCCCAGCTCAATTATCTGAAGTGTTATTTACGAAATTACAACTTCCAACTGCTGGTATTAAAAAAGGTAAAACTGTTTATAGCACTGGTCAAAAAGAACTAAATAAATTACGTGGTCAACATCCAATTATTGAACACATCGAAAAAACCCGTGAGTTAGCTAAGCTAAAAAACACCTATGTTGACGCCTTGCCGCTACTCGCCGATCAAGATGGCCGCATCCACACGACCTTTAATCAGGACATTGCCAGCACCGGTCGTTTAAGTAGTACAAATCCAAATTTACAAAATATTCCAATTAGAACCGAACTAGGTCGCAAGATTCGTGATGCCTTTATTCCTAGCGAAGGTAACATCTTTGTAAGTGCCGACTATTCACAATTTGAACTCCGTTTGGCGGCAATATTAGCCAACGACCAAGATATGATCAATGATTTTAATAGCGATATAGATATTCACACTAAAACCGCCAGTGATGTTTACGGAATACCAATTAACGAAGTTACTAAAGTTCAACGCCGCAACGCAAAAGTTATCAATTTCGGTGTACTGTACGGTATGAGTCCGCATGGCTTAAGTGCTGCTACTGGCATGACCTTTATTGAAGCCAAAAAGTTTATCGATGAATATTTTGAATTGCGTGAGCCGATTCGTAAATATATTAACAAGACGCTTGATAATGCGCGCGCCGATGGTTATGTCGAGACTTATTATGGCCGACGCCGTCCGACGCCAGATGTTCACAGTAGCAACTTTATGGTTCGAATGGGTGCTGAACGTGCTGCGGCTAATATGCCGATTCAGGGTACCGAAGCCGACTTGATGAAATTAGCTATGATTGAAGTTGATAAACAGCTAGATGGCTTAGGTGAACAAATACTACAGATTCATGACAGCATATTGATTGAATGTCCGGTTCAAAATGCCTCTAAAATCGCTGATTTATTAAAAAATATTTTAGAAAACATCGCGCCTGATCTAAAAATCAAATTAAAAGTTGATGTTAATATAGGCAAAAGCTGGGGAGAATTGTAATGGCGATAAAAGCAGTGATTTTTGATTGTTTTGGTGTTCTGGTTATGTCAGGTCACGCTTTGTTGTTTCATGATTTTCCGCAGCTAAAAGCCGAACTGATTAGACTGCAATTGTTATCGGATTCTGGTGAAATTTCGCGACAGCAGTTTGATGACACTGTAAGTAAGTCGACTGGTTTATCGCCACAACAAGTCGAGGAGCAGTATTGGCGCGTCAATAAATTTAATCAGTCAATGATTGACTGGGTCCGCGATTTGAAACGATCAGGCCAGTACAAGATTGGTATGTTAAGTAATGTAAGTCGTGACTGGATGGATGTTATTTTACCGGTCTTTGAAGGCGAAGATTTGTTTGATGCTGTGATATTGTCTGGCGACGTCAAGACAGTCAAACCAAATCCAGCTATCTTTCAAATGATGTCCGATAAATTAAATCTGGCGCCAAATGAATGCGTCATGATTGACGATATGGCTGCTAATATAAAGGGTGCTAAAGCAGCTGGTTTTCAGGGTATCGTCTATATTTCAAAAGATCAATCGCAAGTTGAACTAGGTAGTTTATTGGAGCCAAATAATGCCTGAATTGCCTGAAGTCGAAACAGTCAAACGCGGACTGTTAAAATTAATTGTTGGTAAAAAAATCCAAATCGCATCATCCGACACGGCCAGAAGTTTTCCTAATGCTCCTGCAGATGTTCAGCAGTTTTTAGTCAACGCATCGATCACTGATGTCCGTCGTCGCGCTAAGGTTTTATTGATTGATTTGTCGACGGATTACACATTAGTTATCCATCTTAAAATGACTGGGCAGCTGGTCTTTGTCGACGTCAGATCTCGCTTTGGCGCAGGTCATCCTAATGATAGTTTAGTAGGTACGCTACCCGACAAATCAACGCGCGTAATTATCAAATTTACTGATGACTCGCATTTATATTTTAATGATCAACGCAAATTTGGTTGGGTCAGATTAATGCCAACAATCGAGGTGCCGAATATCGATTTTATGAAACGAGTTGGTCCTGAACCACTGGAGCCAGATTTTACGGCCGCTGAATTTGCCGAACGCTTCAAACGACGTGCTAGGACGACTATCAAAGCTGCCATCCTTGACCAGTCGGTCATTGCCGGCGTTGGTAACATTTATGCCGACGAATCGTTGTGGGGCGCCAAAATTCATCCTGCTCGTTTGGTTGGTACAATCACTAATGCCGAATTTAAAAAGCTATATACCGAAGTTCGTGCTGTCATGAACTTATCGATCGAAAAAGGTGGAAGTACTAATCGTAATTATGTTAATGCCGAGGGCAAAAAAGGTAGTTATATGGACTTTGCGCGCGTTTTTCGCCGTGAAGGTTTGGCTTGCCCACGTTGTGGCACTGAAATTATTAAAATTCGCGTCGCTGGTCGCGGCACGCATATTTGTCCGAAAGAGCAAACATTATAATAAATGATAACTTTACTAATAGGTGATAATTCATTTGAAATCGAGCGATCTTTAAGTGAGATTACGGCCGATTTTGATGGTGATGTCGAACGAATTGATGGCAGTAACTTACAATTATCGCAACTGCCAGACTTATTGATGGGTGTTAGTCTCTTTTCTAATGCTCGCACTGTGGTTATTCGAGATCTGAGCTCAAATAAGGCTATTTGGTTGACGTTTGGCGATTGGCTAACACGTGTTTCAGATGATATACATTTAGTTTTGGTTGAGCCGAAGCCTGACAAAAGAACGACGACATTCAAATCACTTAAAGCTCAGGCGACTGTTCGCGAGTTTCAACCCTGGACTGACCGCGACACGCTAACTGCCGAAAAGTGGGTGAGTGCTGAATCAAAAAAGCTTGGCTTTAATATGGACAAAGAAAGTATCCAAACTTTAGTCCGATGGGTTGGTGTCGATCAATGGCAGCTGTTTCATGCGCTCGAAAAGTTAGCTTTGGTTGATTCCGTCTCGGTTGAAATTATCAAGAATATTATCGAACCCAACCTGATTGAAAACGTATTTAATTTGTTCGAGACGGCCTTAAAGGGTGATATGGATAATCTGTGTCAGACATTACGGATTTTAGAGCAATCGGAAGACCCTTATCGATTATTTGCCCTGCTGTCTAGTCAAGCGTTTCAACTAGCGGCTGTGGCTAACGCTTCTAAATCTGACAATGTTGCCAAAGACTTTGGCATTCATCCTTATGTTGTTTCCAAACTCGAACCAATCGCCAAGAGGATAGGCAAATCCAGTGTTGCTAAAATAATTACGATTTTTGCTGCGACTGACGACGACATTAAACTATCGCGGGCCGAACCGTGGTTGCTAATCAATAGAGCGCTCATCAAGATAGCAAATCTTTAATAAAAAGAACGACCCTAGTCAGGTCGTTCAGATTATTAGGGCCAGTAACTATTTAGCAGCTTTTTTGACAGCTGGTTTTTTAGCAGCGACTTTTTTGGCTGCAGGCTTTGCGGCAGCTTTTTTAACTACAGGTTTAGCAACTGCTTTGACGGCAGCTTTTGGAGCGGCCTTGGCAGCAACCTTTTTAGCACCGGTAAATTTGACGCCAGCTGTTTTAGCAAATTTAGCTAAATTAACTTTGCGGCGAGCAGCAGTGTTCTTTTTGATTAAGCCTTTTTTAACAGCTTTATCTAGTTCGCTTTGAGCGGCGCTAAAACTCTTGGCAGTTGGCTTAGCCAAAAATTCTTTAGTAGCGTCTTTGATATCGTGTTTAATACCGACGTTACGTGCACGACGTTTAATGGTTTGTTTTGCGCGCTTGATGGCGGACTTGATGATTGGCATTTTGGCTCCTATTTAATCTTTAAAATAATATATACAATCAAAGAGTGATTATAAGGGATAAAACATTAGTTGTAAAGAGGGTGGATTATTTCGGATGATGGCTATTAATGATATATAATAAGCATAATGGTTATTAATAAAAGGTAGTAAATATGATAGTCTTGCGAAGATCGTCAAAACTGAAATCACTGTTTAAATACCTTGGTGCTGCTTTTGTTCTAATTTTATCGACGTTAGCGCCATTTACTTCACTTTATATCCAACCTGCTGCCGCTGTTAGCGCTTCAGCGGTTTATCATTATACTAAAACATTTGACTCCACTAACGGTACCGTTCAAAGTAAAGGTATTACATCCGACGCCAGTGGCAATGTTTATATTGTTGGTAGCTTCACTGGTACTATTATCTTTGACGGTGCTGGTGGTAGCAACAGTGCAGCTTGTGGCAACTCAGAATCTGGCTGTTCGTTCCTAACTAAATATAGTGCCAATAGCAGCTACGGCTGGACTGAGACTTTTGAATACAATACTGGGCATACTATTAATGGCGTTGCGACTGACTTAAATGGCAATGTTTATACGACTGGAACTTTTTTTGGTGACACAGTTGCCTTTGACGTTGTCGGTGGCAGCGACATTCGAACCGGAAGCGGTACTTTTATCACCAAGCATAACGCCGATGGCAGCTATGGTTGGACCAAGACATCTGATAATACAAGTGGTTATGCTATTAGTAATGGCGTTGCAGTTGACGCTAGTGGCAATGTTGCCATAACTGGATCTTTTCATAGCACGGTTGTTTTTGACGGCACAGGCGGCAGCGACAGCCGAACGTCTGTTCACGACTCAACATTTGTGACTAAATATAATGCTGACAGCAGTTATGCTTGGACTAAGACGTTTGACACTAGCGCCTCCGCTGCAAATTCTGGCGGAAAAGGTATTACAACCGATGCTAATGGCAATGTTTATATCTTTGGTAATTTTAATGCTACTGTCGTTTTTGATGGTGTTGGCGGTAGCCATAGTATATCCTGTGGTGGCTCAGATATGGGCTGTACTTTTTTGATGAAATATAACGCCGACGGCAGCTATGGCTGGATTGAGGCTTTTGATTGTCATACAGATCATCGCATTAATAGTGCTACGACCGATACGAACGGTAACTTGTATACAGCCGGAGCTTTTACTGGTACGGTTAACTTTGACGTTGTTGGTGGCAATGACGCTCGAACTGTCAGCAATACGACAGCCTTTGTAACTAAACATAACGCCAACGGTAGCTATGGCTGGACCAAGACGTCTGATACCACAAGCGGCTACGCTAACAATAATAGTGTTGTAGTTGATGTTAATGGCAATATTTTTATAACTGGTTACTTCGGTGGCACAGTCATCTTTGATGGTGTAGGTGGTATCGACAGCCAAACTAGTGATAACGCGTCGAATTTTATAACTAAATACAATGCCGATGGCAGCTACGGTTGGACCAAGACGTTTGATACGACTAATGGATACATGGCTGCCGCTAGTGTTGCAGTTGACGCCAACGGTAATATTTATACAACAGGCTGGTTTTCCGGAACGGTTATATTCAACGGTCCTGGTGGTAAGGATAGCCGAACTAGTGATAGTAATCATTCCAACGTATTCTTGACAAGTTATCGAAGCATGACTCCAATTGGTAGTAATTCAACTGTGGCGTATCGTTATACCAAGACTTTTGATACAACTGCTGGCACAGTAAACAATGTTGTCGGTGTCACTAATGACAGCAACGACAATAATTATATATCTGGTTACTTCGGTGGCACGGTTGTCTTTGATGGTGTTGGTGGTAGTGATAGCCAATCTAGCGACAATATGTCTGCCTTTATAACTAAATACAACGCCAACGGTAGCTATGGCTGGACCAAGACAATTAATTCGGATCTTTATTATATTGATAACAATTCTATTACGACCGATCGCAATGGTAACGTCTATGTAGTTGGATATTTCTCTGGCACGGTTGTCTTTGATGGTGTTGGTGGTAGTGATAGCCAATCTAGCGACAATATGTCTGCCTTTATAACTAAATACAACGCCAACGGTAGCTATGGCTGGACCAAGATATTTGATACGAGCGTTGAAGGGACCAGTGCTCAAGGAAAAAGTGTTGTAGTCGAACCTAATGGCAATATTTTTATAACTGGCTACTTCGGTGGCACGGTTGTTTTCGATGGTGTTGGTGGTAGTGATAGCCAATCTAGCGACAATATGTCGAACTTTATAACTAAATATAATGCCGATGGTAGCTATGGCTGGACCAAGACGTTTGCTGTTGATAATTCTGGTTATGCTTTTGCCTATGGAACCGGAACCAAGGTTGACGCCAGCGGCAATATTTTTATAACTGGTTATTTTATTAGCACCGTGACATTTGACGGTATCGATGGCAGCGACAGTATATACTGTGGCAACTTAGAAGGCGGCTGTTCATTTATAACTAAATATAATGCCGATGGTAGCTACGGCTGGACCAAGACATTTGATATGGCTGCGTATAACAATTGCGTTAATCATAAGAGTATGGCGGTTGACAATAATGGCAATATTTTTATAACCGGCTACTTCTATGGCATCGTGACATTTGATGGTATTGGTGGTATCGACAGTCAAACTAATCCTAGCGGCAATGGTAATTTTACCGATGCCTTTATAACTAAATATAATGCCGATGGCAGCTATGGCTGGACTAAGACGTTTGATAATCTTAACGGTGATGCTTCTAGTGATAATGTTGTGACAGATTCGCTTGGTAATATTTACATAACTGGCACTTTTAATAACACTGTAATCTTTGACGGCGTTGGTGGTAGTGATAGTCGGACTGATATCGGTAGTGGTAATTCATTCCTAACTAAATATAATGCCGATGGCAGCTATGGCTGGACCAAGACGTTTTATAATGCCAGCGGCAGCAGCTCTGTAACTAGCATAGGTATTGCGGCAGACATCAACAATAATATCTATTTAGACCTAGTTGTTGCTGGTATTGTCATATTTGATGGCGAGAGTGGCAGTGATGTCCAAGTCGGAAATGCTAGCGGTGGTAATTCATCCCTGACTAAATACAACGCCGATGGTAGCTACGGCTGGACCAAGACTTTTAACAGTAGTTATGATACCAGCGTTAGTAGTTCGAAAATTTTGGTTGACAGCAATAGCAATATCTATCGAGCCGGTCTTTTTATTGGCACTGTGACATTTGACGGAGTCGGCGGTAGTGACAGTCGAACTAGTGCTGGTGGTGGAAGTTTCTTGACTAGTTACCAAACTATTTTTTCTCAGCCTCCTGTCGTGCCGCCAGTTATTCCGATCGTAAAACTGCCAGTCGTTCAGCCTAAGACTCCACCAAAGTCTGGCCATGGCACATCAACGTCGAACAATGATAACAGCGGCGCAGTAGCCGATAGCGGTGCTCAGCCTACACCTACAGCCACCACTCCGTCAGACACAACAACAACGTCAGGCACAGATAAACAGCCACCAACACCAGTAATATCTAGTACAAACACTACCAACTATACCTGGTGGTATGCAGGTGGGGCAGGGGCATTGTCTTTTGGTTCATACCTCATTTGGAAATTGATCAAAATGGCTCGTCGTTTTTAGATCAATTGTTCCAGGTCACTAATTGACGCCCTTAAGACACTTATGCTATAGTGACATTAAAATCTAGATAAAATAAAAAAGCTAGGAATCACCATATGAACGATGCCGACGTCAAGATAAAACAACAAATTGTTGACAAGATAAATAGCTCAACTAACATTTTAGTGACAGTTAGTCGCGATCCATCGGTCGACGATTTGTCGGCTATGTTGGGTCTAACGGCATTACTTAATAAACTTGGTAAACATACCACTGCTATTTTTAGTGGTGCGATTCCACCAGCAATTACTTTTCTAGAGCCAGATAAGATTATAGAGAATACTGCTGATAGTTTGCGCGATTTTATTATCGCTTTGGACAAAGACAAAGCCGACCATCTGCGTTATAAAGTCGATGGTGATATGGTCAAGATATTTATTACTCCTTATCGGACTAATATTACTAGTGATGATTTGGAATTTAGTCAGGGTGATTACAATATTGAACTAGTTTTGGCTTTGGGCGTTGCTAATCAAGAGCATTTGGACGAAGCCTTAACGGCCCACGGTAGTATTTTAGAAAATGTAACTGTGGCAACATTTAGCGATGGTCAACAGCAACCTAGCCAACTTGGCATTATAGATTGGAACGATAAAAACGCCAGCAGTTTAAGTGAGATGGTAGCGTTGATAGGTGAGGCTTTTAAATCTGATAAGCCATTACTTGACAAGCAAATCGCCACCGCGCTATTAACTGGTATCGTAGCGGCAACTGATCGCTTTAGTAACACTCGCACTACATCGCGAGTTATGACAACAGCTGCTCAATTGATGGCAGCCGGTGCCGATCAACAGCTGATAGCCGCTAAATTACAAGAATCACACGAAATAAATACCTTAACTGCTAATTCAATCGGAACTCCAACAGAAACGACAGCAGCCTCAACAGTGCCAACTGAACCCATAGTTGAGCAGTCAACCTTGCCATCTGAATCGGATAATCTTATTGTTCAGCACGAATTAGATACATCCATTCCTGTGCCGACTGAATTCTCTTTGCCGCAACCGGAAACGATCGATGTAATAGCGTCGACTCTGCCGCCAGAACTACCAGTTCAGCCGGTTATCAATGAACCAACGACAACTTTAGTTGAAGAGCCGTCACTTGGAGGCACTTTAAATGCTACAACTGATCAAGCAGTCGAAGATGCCCGCCGTGAGCTAGACGAACAGCAAAACAAGACAATTCTGGCTCATTCCTATCTAAGTAATCCAGAGTCTACGCTGTCACCACTTAGCGCTACTGGTCAACATGAAGATGCTAAAATGGTTGATATTTTTGCCAGTCCATCGCCATCAGAAACAGCAACTTCGGCTGAGCCGACTTTTGGGGTAATGCCAATTATTCAGCCGCCAAAGCTCGATATGCCTTTGCCTCCACCATTACCTGATTTTTCAACCTTACCACCGCCACCGGTAGCTGGATTTGATATGTCATCAATTCCATCTGTATCTGATGGCTTAAGCATTAGCTCGGGCGGATCGACCTTAAACGATCCAACGCAATTTAGAATCCCTGGTCAATAGACGCCAGCTGCTATAATTGACCAAGATATGAAGGATGGAATTTTACTGATTGATAAACCGGCCCATATGACCAGTTTTGGTGTTGTGGCGCGCGTTAGGCGTGTTTTGTCGCAGCAACAAGGTAAAAAGGTCAAGGTTGGCCACACTGGTACGCTTGATCCGTTTGCGACTGGATTGATGATTTTAGTTATTGGTAAAGAATGTAAAAATGCCGGTAACTATAGCAAAATGGACAAAGTATACCAGGCGACGATTCGACTGGGTCAAACCAGTACAACAGGGGACATTGAAGGCGAAATTGCAGATGTATCTGGCAAAATTCCGACTGTTGACGAGGTGAAATTGGCGTTAATAAAATTCACAGGTGAGATCACTCAGCGTCCACCAATTTACAGTGCTATCAAAATTGATGGTCAGCGGGCTTATGACTTGGCGCGAGCCGGAAAAACTGTCGAAATGCCCGAACGACAAGTCACAATATATAGTCTGGAACTGATTGATTATTTATATCCTGAAATTATAGTCAAAACAAATGTTTCCAGCGGTACATATATTCGAACTTTAGCTGAAGATATTGGCAAAAAACTTGAAACAGGCGCTTATTGCACGCAATTACGTCGAATTAGTATCGCTGATTGGCAGGTTGACCAGGCTAAATCGCTGTCTGACATGGGAATTATTGATTAAAAATGCCGAAAATACACAAAACAGGGGTTGAAACCTGTGTAAAACTTTGATACAATTCATAATTAATGATTACAGCAGAAAACAAAGCCAAAGCTATTGCTTTGACACAAACCCACAAGAACGACGTTGGTACACCTCAAGTCCAATCGTCTATTTTGACGACTCGTATCAAAGAAATTACCGAACACCTTAAATCTAACAAGCACGACCACATGGCTCGTCGCGGTTTGATCCAAATGGTTGGTAAACGCAAGAGATTGCTGAAATACTTGGAATCGAAAGATTTTGAAGGATACAAGAAAACCGTCGCCACTCTAGAACTCCGCAAATAATGCGGAGTTTTTCTTTGGTAATTTATGTTACAATAAACCTATCACAAACCTTGGCGGACTAAGTGGTGGATAGAGCAATTTGTTTAACAAATTCCTGTACCCGTTACTTATCGCCGAAACAGCAGGCAAGTGACTAATTTAAAAGGAGGACAAATATGTCTACTATCAACCCAAGTGGGAAAGAAATTTTTTCTGTCACCACTGATTATTGCGGCCGTCCGCTAACATTGGAAGTTAATCGTGTTGGTTTTCGTGCCACTGCCAGCGTGCTGGTAACTTACGGCGATACTGTCGTTTTGGGAACAGCCATGGTAAGCAGCCGACCAGTACTAATGGATTACTTTCCA
>CAIUMO010000003.1 GCA_903900345.1 uncultured bacterium
AAACAGATTTTGATTAAACGTGCCAAAATTAACGAAGCTAAAAGTTAGCATCAACTAGCCTTTTGCGATATATCTTGAATGATTTTAACTATCGTCGGGTTCTCGATAGTTGAAAGGTCTTGAGTTGGTTGTTCGTCACGAGCAATTGATCGGAGTAGACGTCTCAAAACTTTTCCACTGCGCGTTTTTGGTAGGCCTGGTACAATGATTAGCCGTTTGATTTTTATAATCGGTCCAATCTCTGTCGTCAGAATCTGATTAAGTTCATTTAAAATTGTTAACATATTTAAATTGTCATAATTGTTGTGATAAACAACATATGCAACAATACTTTCACCTGATATGTCGTCCAGTTGGCTAACTACTGCAACTTCGGCAACTGCTAAATGACTAGCAATCGCTGATTCGACTTCGGCGCTACTAACCCTGTGACCAGAAATGTTCATAACATCATCAGTACGTCCGGTTACGACTATATACCCATTTTCGTCGTAATAGGCTCCGTCGCCAGAAAAATAGATATGTCTGTTTTTATCGCTCGATTTAACTACATCGTAGTAACTTTTTATATAGCGATCACTATCATGCCAGACTGAACGGAACATCGATGGCCAAGGTTTAGTTATACAAAGTAAGCCTTGTGAACCTTGGCTAACAGGAGTGCCGTTGACGTCAAGAATCTCTACACTAATACCAGGAAGTGGTAGCGTGGCTGAACCTGGTTTAATTGGTGTAGCGCCAGGCAGTGGAGAGATCATATGACCGCCAGTTTCAGTTTGCCACCAAGTGTCAACAATTGGACAACGGCCACCACCAACAGAATTGTAATACCACAACCAAGCTTCGGGATTTATTGGTTCGCCCACCGTACCGAGCACTTTTAGGGATGATAAGTCGTACTTTGAAGGTTCGTTCGGTCCAACTTTGTGGAGTAATCTAATTGCAGTCGGAGCTGTATATAGTTGAGTGACATGATGCTTTTCAATTATTTTCCAGCATCGTCCTGCATCGGGGTATGTTAAGACGCCTTCATACATGACAATAGTTGCACCAGCCGCAAGAGGTCCATATACTCCGTAGGTATGACCAGTAATCCAACCAATATCCGCAGTGCACCAAAATACGCTGTCTTCTTTCAGGTCAAATACTATTTCAGATGTGTATTGAGCCCATAATATATAGCCTGCTGTTGTATGTTGAATACCTTTTGGCTTACCTGTGCTGCCTGATGTGTGTAAAATAAAAGAAATATCCTCACTGTCCATTGGCTCTGATTTGAATGTTGATTTTTGCGACTTTACCAGTGACTGATAATCATAATCCCGCCCAGATATGAATGGTATTTCGACTTTGTTGTGTTTGACGACTAAAACTTTATTGCATAGGTCAGCCGGACATTCATTGAGCGCTTGATCGACTATTGGTTTTAACATATACGGCTTGCCATGCCGATAAGCTCCATCGGCTGTTATAACAACTTTGGCTTTTGTGTCAATAATTCGTTCGCGTAGTACTTCTGCAGAGAATCCGCCAAAGACTACTACGTGGATAGCGCCTATTTTTGCGCAAGCCAACATAGCACAGGCTGCCTCGGGAATAATTGGCATATAAATCACGACGCGATCGCCTTTTTTAACCCCAAGGTCATTTATAAGTATATTTGCAAATTTGTTGACCGAAACTGATAACTTTTTGTATGTTATTTTACGTGTTTTGCCTGACTCTGATTCCCATATAATTGCATTTTTATTGCTGTTTTTTGCGAGATGTCTGTCTATGCATTGGTCTGCAATATTTAGTTTTCCGCCTTCAAACCATGAATAAAAAGGCGCTTTACTTGAGTTCAAGACTCGACTATACGGTTTTATCCAGTTTATTTTTTCTTTTGCTAGCTTGTCCCAGTAAACTTCAGGTTGCTCATCGGCATGTTGCCATAGTTGCCTGTACATATCCATACTATTAATATAGGCATTTTTTTGAAGTTCAGAGTTGGGTTTATACAATTTGGACATATAATTAGTATTATACTACGAAGGTATTATTATAGGGTTTTTCGTTTTTGTTATAATAACCATCAAAGGAGCTATGACGTGATTGATAAATT
>CAIUMO010000004.1 GCA_903900345.1 uncultured bacterium
AGCTATTGGTACAGCCTATGGCGCTGGTGATGGATCAACTACCTTTAATCTTCCAGACTCAAGAGGCAGAGCAGTGGTTAACAAGAATCCTGGTGATGCCGAGTTTGATACGATCGGTGAGAAGTATGGTGAAAAAGTACATACATTGTCAGTAGCTGAAATACCATCTCATCAACACAACATTAGAGCAGAATACGGTACTGGCTCAAACATAGCCTATGCGCCTGCAAGTCAATACAATCAACTTACTAATAATACTGGCTATGCCTTTCAGTCTGCTTACACCCGAGCCGATGGCGGTGGCGGTGGCTCTCATAACAACATTCAGCCGTCGATCGTTCAGATGTTTGCAATTAAGTATTAGATAGGATAATTATAGAAAAATATTATGGAACCAAATATATCGCCAATAAAGATTAATAAAGCTAGTAGTAATCTAAAACGAAATTTTATGGTTGTCGCTGTAATTATAGTGACGCTAATATCCGCTACTTTGTTGACTGTTGCAGGATTATATTTTTGGCAAAAAAATACTATAATTTCTCAAGTTAAAGACGATTTAAATAAAGCTGCCTCATCTATGACCGCCCAAAGAAATCAAACAGGTGCATATCCTAGTACGATTACGGATATTTTGGCTTTAGCTAGCAAGACAGTCAAATTAAGTGGCGATAGCAGCTTTGATGGAACAACTTATTGTATTACTGGATCTAGTCTTTCTGATAAATCAATTATCTTGCACGTAGATTCACTCACTGACTCTAAAGATCCACAGTCAGGCTCTTGTACTTCAGGAACCGTACCTCTTCCGTCGGTACCTGGAGGTCTGTCTGTTGCTTTTGCTTCGTCTTCCTCTATTAAACTAACTTGGAATGTAGCTCCATATGCCACCAAGTACACGTTGCAGTGTGCAGTTAATAGCGATTTCTCAACAATTGCGGCGACCGTTACAAACAAAGACTCTAGTGGTTTGTGTGACAACCTGAAGCCAAACACAAAATATTATTGTCGCGTTAAAGCTACCAATCAAAAAGGCGATAGTGGCTGGTCGACTGTTCAAAATATTACTACATTGATACTTAATAGCTAGACTATAATAAATAGCGTGATAGATTCAAAATTTCATGCAAATAATCGGCAAAGAATAGTTGACGCCATTGCTGGCGGATTATTGGTCCTGTCGGCTAATGGTCAAATGCAAAGTAGCAATGATAGCGTCTTTCGCTTCAAGCAAGAAGCCAATTTTTGGTGGTTAACTGGTATTGATCAGCCCGATTGGCTAGTTATTATTGATGGATTGCAAAACAAAAGTTGGCTTGTTAGCCCACAGATGTCTGATGTGCAGCAAATATTTAATGGCAGCTTGCAATTTGATGTTGCAAGGAAAATTAGTGGCATTGATAAGGTTGTCAATTATGACGAGGCGTTTATCATGCTTCGTGATTTAGCGAAACAGCATAGTTTAGTTTATACGGCTGGCGACTTATTTAACAGTGAGTATTTTAACTTTACGTTGAATCCTGCGCCGCATAAATTAAAATTAAAACTTGAGCAGATATTTAATAATGTCCAGGATTGTAATTTGGAGTTGGCTCAACTTCGAGCTATTAAACAACCCGATGAAATCAAAGCCGTAAAACAGGCAATAAAATTAACGATTGAAGCGTTTAAAAATGTTAAACAAAAACTTCCAGAATTAAAACACGAATATCAAGTTGAAGCGGAGTTTAGTTATTATTTTCGCAGCAATGGGGCAGATGGGCATGCTTTTGATCCAATTGTAGCGTGTGGTAAGAATGCCTGTGTATTGCATTACCACGAAAATAACGCATCTTTAAAAAGTAATAATTTAGTTGTTATGGATATCGGTGCTCAAATTGGTGGCTATTCGGCTGATATTTCGCGAACATATGCAGTTGGCAAACCGAATCAACGACAAATCGCTGTTCATCAGGCTGTCCAGTCAGCTCATGGGCAGATTATTGATTTATTACATCCTGGTTTGAAGATAACGGACTATGAAAAACAAGTCGATACTATTATGCAGGCTGCTTTGCACCAACTGAATTTGTTATCATCGCCAGATGATTATCGTCGTTACTTTCCACATTCGGTTAGCCATGGACTAGGTGTTGACACTCATGATTCTCTTGGTCGCCCAAATGAATTTTTGCCAGGCATGATAATTACCGTTGAACCAGGAATATATATTCCCAAAGAGGGAATTGGAGTCCGAATCGAAGATGATATTCTAATAACGAATACTGGACACCAAAATTTAAGCGCAGCGCTGCCAACTGGCTTGTGATATAATTAATAAAGTTGTATGAATAGGCGATATATAATTTTTATTGTTAGATGGTTATTTAACTCGTTGGGGTTGTGGGTAGCTGTCCAATTACTCGGGACTGCTAATGGTATAGATGTTAATACCGGTGTTGCTGGATATCTGTTGGCTGGACTAATCTTCTCTATTGTAAACAGTGTTATAAAACCACTCATCGTTATCTTGGCTTTGCCTGCTATTTTAGTAACTCTTGGCTTCTTTATATTAATAGTCAACGGTTTGATGGTTTATATATCGCTAAGGTTTACGCCCGGCATAGAAATGACGTTTTTAAATTCAATCTTCGCTGGAATGATACTCAGTCTGGTAAACTATATAGTAAGTGCCGTATTTGTGAAGCGGTCAAATATTGCTTAAAGGAATATAAATATGAATATCGATAATATATTACAAATCGTCACAGTTGTCTCAGCCGTATTGACGATACTAACAATTTTATTACAGCAACGTGGTGCCTCGTTGGGCGCTGGTTTCGGCAGTTCGGGCGAGCTATTTACAACTCGTCGTGGTATTGATAAAAGCCTTTACGAAGCAACAATCGTTCTAGCCGTGATATTTGTCCTATCTATTTTGGTCGGGCTTATCTTGCCCGCATCACATTAGGTAATATCTTATGGCGGATGAAAACCGTAGCAAATGGCAGTGGCCAAAGCCAAATTTGAATCGTAGAATTATTACCAGACATTTTCGCAAAGCCGAAACTGCGACGATTAGACATGCTCACAAATTCATCGTCAAACGATGGAGTAATGTTCGTGAAGTTCAGACCAGAGTCATAATTTGGATAATCGTCATGGCTTTTTTGATTCTTTCGACTGGTTTGCAACTAATGTGGTTTCAGCGAGGTTATCTAACAACTGCCCCAACTAAGGATGGTACTTATGCTGAAGCAGTTTTGGGTAAAGTCAATACCCTTAACCCACTATTCGCTAGCACGAGTTCTGAGCAATCGGCCGGCTATTTAATGTTTTCAAGTTTGTTGCGTTATGACAAAACCGGCCATCTTAACAATGATCTCGCCACTAATATAAAAGTTGATAGTACCGGTACCATCTATACTGTAACTATCAGACCTGATGTTCGTTGGCAAGACGGTGTAAGTTTGACAGCTAAGGATGTTGCTTTTACGGTTGGTTTGATCAAAAACCCCAGCGTTCGATCGACAATATCTGGTTGGTCTAACATATCAGTCAAAGTTACTGACGACCAAACAGTCCAATTTACTCTGCCGGCTATTTATGCCGCCTTTGAACATGCTTTGACATTCCCAATTGTACCGGAACATATTCTTGGTAAGGTGTCGGCTGGTAATATTCGTGAAAATAGTTTTAGTCAAAACCCGATTGGTAGCGGAGCGTTTAAATATGAATTTAGCCAAGATGTTGCCGCTGGCTCTAATCACAAAATTATATATCTGGTTCGTAATGATCAGTATTATGGCGGAACGGCTAAATTAGCTCAACTTCAACTAAATACTTATAATACAACTGACGAGATAGTTCGCGCTTTATTGTCAAATGAAGTTAACGCCGCCGCCGATTTGTCACCAATTGACGTTAAACAGATCAATTCACAGCAGTACACTATCTCAATTGAGCCTGTTCAGAGTGGCGTCTACGCCATTATTAATACCAAGAGTCCACTGCTAAGTGATATTTCATTGCGTCAGGCCTTAAGGTTGGCTACTAACACCGAGGTGATACGTGGTAGTTTGCCAGTCGGTACTAAATCGCTTGATCTGCCATTTACGAGTAATCAATTAACAGGCGATGCGCCAAATTCGCCGCAGTTTAATCTGGCCACCGCCAAAGATATTCTAAATAGTAATGGTTGGACAGTCGGTGGTAATAATATTCGTCAAAAAAACGGTCAACCACTAAAAATATCGGTAGTTACTATCAAAGATAGTGAATTTGAGAGTGTGCTTGATGATCTTTCAAAACAATGGTTGGCGGCTGGTATATCGGTTGAAACACAAATAGTTAACCCAAATGATACCTCAAGTAATGTCGTCCAAAATATTCTGCAACCTCGTAATTTTGATGTTTTGTTGTATCGATTGAATATTGGAGCTGATCCGGATGTTTATGCTTATTGGGCTTCGTCACAAGCAACGTCTCAGGGCTTAAATTTTTCAAACTACTCTAATATTATTAGCGATGACGCACTAACTTCAGCTCGAGTTCGTGTTGATCCCGCCTTGCGTAATGCTAAATATATCACTTTCGCTAAACAATGGTTGGCTGATGTACCAGCGATCGGTTTATATCAGTCGACCGCTCAGTATGTTTATCGACGCAATGTTTATGCAGTCGACAATTCTTCAGTTTTAGTCTCGGCGATCGATCGATACAACAACGTCTTGGATTGGTCGGCTGGTAGCCGTACTGTTTACAAGACGCCATAGAATCGGCTATACTCAGTGTCGTTAACTTCTTATGCGCGCGTGCTGTAATTGGTAGCCAGGCTAGCTTGAGGTGCTAGTGTTCGCAAGGACGTGGAGGTTCAAGTCCTCTCGCGCGCACCAGGTTTGAATAACAAAAAGATGCCAATTTTGGCATCTTTTTTGTAATTGAAATAAAATCGGATTGTTACATTGAATTTCAGCGCATGTCTAGTTTATTCTGTGTGGTAATAGCCAGTGGTGCTCAATATGGGTGTTTCTAACCCGATACGGCTGCCACTAGCTATTATGCAATACTATGACGATAGTTAATAGTCTTAGCAGTGCGATTTCACGCACCCATTTTCGCATAGCGTCGTCTACGTCTGTTCGATTCTCTTGCAACGCCTTCATAAAACCTCGTCTTGCTGCAATTTTTGGCAACACTGGTTTATCTGCACGCAAAGATGCGAAATATAAGCTATTGCCGCGAACGCGAAGTGATTTGCTTGGTATCATCTCGTCATTAACAACATAGTACGCCATCTCTCCAAGTTTAGAATGGAGATTATAAAACCATGCCGCTTCTTCTGGTTTCAACATTACATTTTCTCCATACCACCCAAGTGCTATTTGTACTGCCTCGGGTTGGTTTGAGTACAGTACGAATACTAACCATTTAGATTAGTAAACGTACTGCGCTCGGAATAAAAATATTAGAATATTGGCGACACGATAAGACATGCGCTGTAATAATCCGATTTGTCAAACATCCTCTGTTATCCGTGCTTATCACCTCAGATAACTGATGGTGTTAAAATATCACAAAAACATCAAAATGTCAAGTTAAACCTAGTTTTAGATATAAAAAATGCCCGACTATAAAGTCAGGCAATTTTTATGGTGGGCGCTGAGGGGCTCGAACCCCCGACCCCCTCGGTGTAAACGAGGTGCTCTAGCCAACTGAGCTAAGCGCCCATAACTCAGATATCATAACTTGTTAAGGTAACAGATGTCAAGCTATAAAGACCTGAACCACGAAGTATCACGCTAAGCTTGTATATCTGTTAATAATCTGCTATAATTTGCCAATTAACCAATGAGGAACCCGAATGTCGGGTATATTTTTATGAAAGACCCAAAAAACATTCGAAACGTTGCCATTATCGCCCATGTTGACCATGGAAAAACTACCATCTTGGATGGTTTGTTAAAGCAGAGTAATACCTTTCGCTCTAATCAGGCCGAGATGGAACAGCACCTTATCATGGACAGCGGCGATCAAGAGCATGAACGTGGTATCACTATTACTGCCAAGCAAACCTCTGTTTATTATGGTGACTACAAAATTAATATTATCGATACGCCAGGTCACGCTGATTTTAGCGGTGAAGTCGAACGTACGCTTAATATGGCTGACGGAGTTTTGTTGATTGTTGACGCCCAAGAGGGTCCGATGCCTCAGACGAAATTCGTTTTGTCAAAAGCACTTGAACTTGGTCTGCAAACAGTTGTAGTTGTTAATAAAATCGATAAGCCATCACGTCGAATTGATGAAGTGATTGATGAAGTCGCTGATTTGTTCTTGGAACTTGCAGTTGATGACAGCCAGTTGTATTATCCAACCTATTTTGCGATTGGCCGAGAAGGCAAAGCTTGGAAAGAGTTGCCAAGTGACATGACTGAACAGGCTGATTTGTCGCCAATTTTTAACGCTATTATCAATGATATCCCAGCTCCAACTGTCGATGTTAACGGTCCAATGCAGCTACTTGTAACTTCTTTGCAGTATGATTCTTTCTTGGGTAAATACGCGATTGGTCGTGTGACTCGCGGCTCAGTTAAAAAGGCTATGCCGGTCGTTCTAATTAAACGTGACGGCGAACAAGTCGTTACTAAAATTGATAAGATATTTGGCTATCGCGGCCTAAATCGCGAAGAAATAGATGGTGCTATCGCTGGTGACATTGTTGCTTTGACTGGCGTATCAGACGCTCGTATTGGTGAGACAATTGCTGATCGTGATAATCCTGAAGCATTGCCACTAATTGATATTGAAGCGCCAACAATCAGCATCTATCTTGGACCAAATACCAGCCCTATGAAGGGTACAGAAGGTAAGTTTAATACTTCTCGTCAAATTGGTGATCGTTTAAAGCGTGAACTTGAAACTAACGTTAGTTTGCGTGTCGAAGATGATGGTATTGGCTTTAAAGTATCTGGTCGTGGTGAACTACACTTGTCTGTTTTGATTGAAACCCTACGACGCGAAGGCTTTGAATTTGAAGTCGGTCGTCCACAGGTTGTGACTATTGTTGAGGATGGCGTCGAGAAAGAACCGATTGAAGAATTATTGGTCGAAGTCGCTCAAGAATTTTTGGGTACT
This sequence comes from uncultured bacterium, assembly GCA_903900345.1. Lineage (GTDB taxonomy): Bacteria > Patescibacteriota > Saccharimonadia > Saccharimonadales > Saccharimonadaceae > UBA1547. Next base: position 7,117 of record CAIUMO010000004.1, read on the forward strand.
GTTAGCCAAGAGCTAGGCGCACGTCGTGCTGCTATGGTTAAACAAGAACAGTCTGCCAGTGGTGCAGCTCGTGTAACTTATATATTGCCAACTCGAGCCTTGATCGGATTGCGTAACTTATTACTAACTGCCACCAAAGGTACTGTTATTATGAACTCTTTGCCTAATGGTTATCAGCCACTAGGTCCAAAACTCCAAAAAATTCGCAACGGTGCGCTTGTTACGACTGAAGCTGGTGTTACAACGCCATATGCTCTAGAGATGGCTGAGGCTCGCGGTGACTTATATATTGGGCCAGGTGTTCAGGTTTATCAAGGTATGATTGTTGGTCTTTATCAACGCCGCGAAGATCTAGAAATAAATGTTTGTCGAGCTAAACAGTTGACGAATATGCGTAGCTCATCAAGCGACGGTACGACTCAATTGACGCCGTTTACGAATTTAAGCCTTGAACAATGTATCGACTTTATTGAAGACGATGAACTACTTGAAGTTACGCCAAAAAGCTTGCGCTTGCGCAAACGTTTACTTGATCCAAACCAACGCAAACGCGCTTCTAAGAACTAAATAGCTATTTGTTTACGCTTCGCTTAACTTTTTTAGCAAAGCATGGACTTCGTCGACGTTTCGAACGCGAAAACGGGCAGCGGTATAGCCTGAACCGACTTTTATAGTCCAGGCGTCCTGTGGCAGAGCTTCAAACATATCTTCGTCGGTTCGGTCGTCGCCTATAGCTAGAATAAAGTTGGACTGCTTGGAGTATTTTAAAGCTGGCTGACCTTTGCTGATATTTTTTAGACGAACTTCTAGAATCATATTACTTTGGTCGATTCTTAAGTTATATTTTTGAGCTAGCGGTAACAGAGAAATATTCAGTTCGGCCAGATTCTTCTTGATATTATTTTGGCTAGCGGCTCGGTAATGCCAGACCAAAGAAGTTTGCTTGGTTTCAATAAAAGACCCGGGCGTTTTAGTAACATATGGGTTTAATAAGTCAATTATTTTGCTTTTCCAAGAAGTATCATGATTATTAACCGTTCGCCATTCACGGTCGTTTGCTGGACGTACAAGATTGCCGTGTTCGACAACAATTGTCAGCGGAACTTCTTTAAACCACTCGCCAAGATCATCTTTGCCGCGTCCACTGATGATAACGACATCATTTTGTTTATTAGTTGCAAGTTGATTTAAAATCTTTTTGAGTTGGATGGTCGGTTTCGCTTGTTTAGGATCAGATACGAATGGCGCTAGAACGCCATCATAATCTAATAATAGTGCTCGTTTTAAAGCGGCTGAGTAAGATTTTAGCAAGTCATTTTGTCGTTTTAACGACAGTGATTTTGTAGGCTCGGATGTATGATTCGGTGATTTATTTAACGAGCTTATAATATTACCAAGCCACTTTTGCACCGTGAATGTCGAAACTTGTTTTTGTAAATTGTTTAATCGTTGTTTTTGCTCTGAACTAGACATTACAATTGCTTGCGACAAAGATTTTACAAGACTTTCAGGTTTTTTGGGATCAACAATTAGTGCATCAGTTAATTCTTTGGCGGCGCCGGCTGTTTGACTCAATATCAAAACGCCACTATCTTTTCGACTAGCAATATATTCTTTGGCGACTAAATTCATACCATCAATTAGCGGAACGATAAAAGCCACATCGGCAATTTGATACAGAGCGGCAATCTCATTAAATGGCAGGCTAGCGTGTATATATTCAATCGGTTGCCAAGTTGTGGTTTGAAATTCATCGTTTACTTTTTTGATCAATGCTTCGAGGTTTTGTTGTAGTATTTGGTAGTCTTTGATTTCAGTTCTAGATGGAACTGCTACCATCACCATGACAACTTTTTGGTGGATTTTGTTGTCCTGTTTGAGCAACTTATAGTAGGCTTCAACTCGTCCTATCAAGCCCTTAGTTGGGTCTAGTCGGTCGACGGTTAGTATAATTTTTAGATTATTATATTTAACTTTTAATTTATTAAAGTTGTCTAAAATATCATTGTTTTTAATGGCTGTAGAGAATTTATCATAATCAATGCCCATCGGAAAACTAGCAATTTTGACTGAACGTCCGTTATTAATGAAAGTGTCATTAATCATGTGATTGAACTTGAAATCATGACAACAATCAATGAAATTGGCTGAGTATTCTTCGATATGAAAGCCGATCAAATCAGCTCCCATTAGACCATTTATGAGTTGTTTTATCTCAGTCAAGCTATTATCGTTGAGCCTTTGAAAGGGGACATGCAAAAAATAGCCGATTTTGATATTTGGAAGTTGTTGACGAATCAATTGGGGCAGCAGCATTAATTGGTAATCATTGATCCATACATGATTGCCGTGCGTATTGAGATTTACGATAGCATTCGCAAAAATAATATTAACTTGCTGATAAGCTTGCCAATAATCTCGACGTTCCTTGGTTGAAATTGTCGTGATTTTTAAATTGTGAAATAAAGGCCAAAGAATTTTATTACTGTAGCCGTTATAGAAATTATCTAATTGCTTTTGGGTCAAGAAAACCGGATAGCAGTTACGTTTTAGCAATTCTTTGGTAATTTTTGTTTTGTCTTGATCGGTCAATTGGTCGCTAGGTATGCCAGGCCAGCCAACCCATTTATTTCTCTTGTTATTGATTAATCCTGACATGCCGGTCGCTAATCCGCCGACGCTGTCAAAGAACTCTAATTTAGAACCAGTTTTTTTAACACTAATAGGTAAACGATTTGACACGATAGTTAAACCTGACGGCATAAATATACTAT
>CAIUMO010000005.1 GCA_903900345.1 uncultured bacterium
ATAACGGAGTCTCCAACGTCGACGCCGAACTGTATTATGCCGATCATCAAGCTCCAGCACCAAAAGGTAGAACAAAGCCAATTGATGCTGTAGTAGTTAATGCTTAAATTAGCTTGTTCTGATACGGCGATAAGTAAATTTTTGTAATAAATCCGCGTAATTCAGTTAGTTGAATTAGCTATTATTTGCTATAATTAGACACAAATATTGTGGGGTTTAATGCGAGCCAATGAATAGTTTAATCCGTAAATCTGTCACACCCTTCGGCGCCCTAGTTGTTGCCGCTCTGTTTTTGGTTGCAATGATAATTATCTCGATAGCAAGTGTTACTCATGCCGCCAGTAAAACGGATTCTAAGCGTGGTAACTTGATTACTATTCACGATCGTGGCACAGAAAAAGCCATTCTAAGTCATGCGGCAACGATCGGCGACGCCCTAAAAGAAGTTGGTATTAATATTGACATCAAAGATGTGGTTGAACCAGCAGTAGATGAAAAGATTATTGCATCTGACTATCAAGTTAATATTTATCGAGCCAGGCCGGTAATTATTATCGATGGTAGTATCCGTCAAAAAATTATGACACCTTATCAGACGGCTGAGCAGATTGTAGCTGACGTTGGGATTAAACTTTATTCAGAAGATAAAACAACGATCAGCCGAGTTGACGATTTAACTGAAGGCGCTGGTTTGCAACTGACTATTACTCGTTCGACGCCGTTCACCTTCACCTTATACGGAAAAACTACTACAGCCAGGACAATGGGCAAGACGGTTGGTGCTATGCTAACCGAAAAAGGCATTATCCTAACCAAAGATGACCGCGTTTTGCCAAGTCAAGACACGGTTCTTAGCGAAGGTATGGCAATTAGAGTTTGGCGTGAAGGTAAGCAAACAATTACAGTTGATGAATCAATTGATTTTGAAGTTGAAAAGATTAAGGACGTTGATAGAGAAGTTGGTTATAAAAATGTTACAACGCCTGGTCAGCAAGGTCTGCGCAGTGTGTCATACGAAGTTGTTATTCAAGATGGCCAGGAAGCTGGTCGAACTGAAATCGCTAGTCTCGTTACTAAACAACCAACTAAACAAGTCGAAGTCATTGGTGCAAGAGGCGAATACACAACACCAACTGAGAACGAAACGATAACTTGGAACTTTTTAATTAGTAATGGCTTTACTAAAAATCAAGCCGCTGGAATTATGGGCAATTTGATGCAAGAGCACGGGTTTAATACTAGTGATACGTCTGGCGGTTATGGGCTGGTGCAATGGACAGGATCACGTCGAGCTGAATTATTAGATCAGTCATACCCAGAGAACATTTATACTCAATTGAATTATTTAATGCATGAATTGAATACCAATTATGCCAGCGTCAAGAATAATATCTTGGGCTCAAATACTATTGATGCTGCTGTGACTATTTTCCAAAATCAATTTGAACGCTGTGGTAGATGTATGGAAGATAATCGAATTCAATTTGCCTACGATATTTACGCTACTTTTTCGAGTTATTAAATTATGGCGATTCAAAACAATAAATCTCTTGGACAACATTGGCTACGTGACCGCTTGGCATTGTCGCATATTGCTGATTGTGCTGAACTAAATTCTGATGACACAGTGCTTGAAATTGGTCCAGGCCTTGGAACATTAACCAGTGAATTATTACGCCGATCAAATAAAGTTATGGCGGTCGAATTTGATAGTGAATTAGCACGCAAGTTACCAGCGCAATTTCCTGGTACTAACCTAGAAGTTATCCAAGGCGACATCCTTAAATTTGATTTATCGACTTTGCCGATTGGCTATAAAGTCGTTGCTAATATTCCGTATTACATTACTAGCAAAATTGTTCAGATGTTGATGACAGCTGATAACAAACCGTCGATTACTGTACTGTTAGTTCAAAAAGAAGTAGCCCAGCGGTTGGCTGCAAAACCTGGCAAAATGAGTATTTTGGCAGTCAGTGCCCAGATTTTTGCCGACGTATCATTGGGCGAAGTTGTTGGTGCTGAACTATTCACGCCTCCACCAAAAGTCGATAGCCAGGTCGTCATATTGAAAACTCGTAAGGTGCCATTTTTGACTAATGTTGATGAAGCTGACTTTTTTAGAGTTGTCAAAGCTGGCTTTTCGGCTAAGCGCAAGATGTTACGTAGTAGCTTGGCAGGCGGACTAAAGCTTTCAAAAGCCGAGATTGAGGTTATTTTAGGCAAAGCCGGTATTAATCCAAACGATAGAGCCGAAACGTTGACCTTGGATGACTGGCTTCGACTAACTCGTATTATCTGTTACAATATTATTAATGAATAAGAAATTATATATTACTACGGCGATTCCTTACGTTAACGGTAAGCCACATATTGGCCACGCCCTTGATTATTTATTGGCAGATATTTGGGCACGTTATCAAAGACAAAATGGTCACGAAGTTCGTTTTCAGGCTGGTACTGATGAACATGGTAATAAAATTGCCGCCAAAGCCGCCGAAGCTGGCATTGAACCCAAAGCTTACACTGATAGTACCTATGTAAATTTTGAAAATTTGATGAAGAAGGTTGGCGCTAGTTACACTGATTTTGTCCGGACGACCGATCCACATCATATGCAATCCGTTCAGTATATTTGGCAAAAACTTCAACCTTATATCTACAAAGGTAGTTATGAAGGCTGGTATTGCGTTGGTTGTGAAGCTTTCGTTTCAGACAAAGAAGCAGCTGCTAATAACGGCGTTTGTCCCGATCATAATCAGCCCTATCAACGACTGAGTGAGGACAATTACTATCTGAAGGCTAGTGCCTTTACCGATAAGGTTACAGAGGCGATTAAGAGTGATCAAATCAAGATTGTGCCGGAATTTCGTAAAAGAGAATTTTTGGAATTAATCAAAGATGGCTTGCAGGATGTCAGTATATCTCGTCCTAAAAAGAGTTTGAGTTGGGGAATACCTGTGCCTGGCGATCCCGATCAGGTGATGTATGTTTGGCTTGACGCGCTATCAAATTATATAACAGTGATAGGCTATCCAGATCAGTCAGTTTGGCAAGATTATTGGCCTGCCGATGTTCAGGTAGTTGGCAAAGATATTATGCGTTTTCATGCTGGCCTGTGGCCTGCCATGTTGTTGGGACTAGGGCTTGAACTGCCCAAGAAATTGCTTGTCCACGGCATGATTAATGCTGGTGGCACTAAAATGAGCAAGACAATCGGCAATGTCGTCGAGCCTAACCAAGTAATTGATGAATATGGCGTTGATGCCTTTCGTTATTTCTTCTCACGTCATATTCCAACTTTGGAAGATGGTGATTTCACCTGGGAAAAGTTTGAAAGTGCTTATAACACTGAATTAGCTAATGATTTAGGCAACGTTATTCAGCGTGTGGCTGGCATGATAACGCGTTATCAATCTGGTGTGATCGGCGAAGTTCCTGAGGGCGAGCACGACATGACGGCTTATCATAATGCGATGGAAAATCTAGAATTTGATAAAGCAATCGATGAAGTTTGGTTAATGATCCGTAGTTTGAACCAATATATCGAGAACGTTAAACCATGGGAAATTGCTAAAAAAGTTGGCAAAGAATCCGAAGCTGAAGCTCATTTAACAGAAGTCTTGAATAATTCGGTCGGCGCTTTAATTCAGATTGGTGATTTATTAGTGCCGTTCTTACCTGCTGTCGCTGAAAAGATTCACCGAGTCTTTAAATCAGGTTCAATCGTTGCAACCGAGGGCGTATTATTCCCACGGATCTACAAACACACAACCGATCCCAACGCGCCGAAAGCCTAGGCTATGTTAATCGACACCCATTGTCACATTCATGAAGCTAATTATCAGCTTGACGCTGATGAGGTGATATCTCGAGCTCACGCCGCAGGTGTTATGCAAATGATTTGTGTCGGCACTAGTGTATCGGATTCCAGAGTGGCAGTCGACTTTGCATTGAAGCATGACGATGTTTTTGTCGCGGTTGGAGTTCATCCACATGAAGTCAAAGATGGCTTGGATGGTTTGATAGATATTATTGAATCTGGTAAATCAAAGTTAGTTGCTGTTGGTGAAATCGGTCTGGATTATCATTATAATCGTAGTCCGCACGATGTTCAGGTTCAGGTGTTAAGGTCTCAAATCGAGTTAGCCCTTGAGCATGATTTGCCGATAATTTTTCATGTTCGTGAGGCGTTTGATGACTTTTGGCCGATATTTGACGGTTACAAAGGCATACGTGGCGTATTGCATAGTTTTACCGATAATCAAAAGAACGCCGATGAAGCCTTGAAACGAGGTTTGTATATTGGCGTTAATGGCTACAGTACTTTTGCCCGCGATGAATCACAAAAGGCGATGTTTGCTGGCTTGCCATTAGACAAAATATTGCTTGAAACAGATGCGCCTTACTTGACGCCATTACCTTTTCGTGGTAAAATAAATGAATCAGCATTTGTGAGGAATATAGCCGAATTTCAGGGCTTAATTCGTCGAATTTCTATTGATGAAGTTGCCGACACCACAACTGCGAATGCGCGTAATTTATTTAAGCTATAAGGTCCTATAAATTTTTATGTCACAAAATCCTAATAACAGTGAGAGCTTTATTCAATCAGACATTAGTGCTGAGTTAATAGAGGACCCAAATATTGAGCGATTACTGTCTATTGGTGATGAACTTGCTAATATTCGTCAAACAACTTTGACCAAGGCGAATCTAAATGGCTTATAGAAATATTTCAGTCAAAAATTTTGCCGATAAACTGTTTAATTCAGGTCTGTTATCAAAACGTTCGGTACTGACTGAGAAACAACTTAAGGCTAGGGAAAGTGAAATTGGGGCAAAGATATTTGGGCCGATTAAACCTAATGAGCGCCGCGAATTCTTTAACGATAATAAAAGAAGTTGGTTTTTTCATCAAGAATTAACTGATTCGACCGGAGTTGAACATTCAACGACGCTTCATTACGAAGTACATCCCAATGGTATTCTAAGGGTTAGCAGTCAAGCTGGCGTTAAAAATGAATTTATAAAAGGCCAAGAGCTTAATAATTTTATAACTGCTACCGAAATGTACTATAGCCGCGTTATGCAACAAATCTATAATACCGAACCAACCCTAAGCAAAAAGTAACAATAAACGTTATAATTAAAATAGATGGATAAAGAGTTGATATACCTCGATCATGCTGCTGCTACGCCAATGGATGCGCGAGTCTTGGCGGTTATGCAGCCGTATTTTAGTGATTGTTTTTATAATCCATCCAGTCCTTATGAGCCAGCCGTTAAAGTGCGGAATGATTATGACAAAGCCAAGCATTCATTAGCTGTTTCGATTGGCGCTAAGCCAGGTGAAATTATTATGACTGCTGGTGCGACCGAATCAATTAACTTGGCTTTTAATGGAATTAATGGTCATGTTGTTGTCGCAAATATTGAACATCATGCTGTTTTGAATTGTGCCAAAAGATGCGTACATACGATTATTGAATCAGATGAGCGCGGATTTATATCAGCCGAAGCAGTAAAGTCAGCCATCAAGCCTGAGACACAACTAGTTAGTGTAGCGCTGGCCAATAACGAACTTGGTACTGTACAGCCATTGCGTGAAATTGCGCAAGTAGTTAAATCGGAGCGCGAAGCTCGGTTGATACGCGGTGATAAAACACCGATTTATTTACACAGTGATGCGTCACAAGGCGTCGGTCAACTAGATATTAATGTGGCGCGACTTGGTGTTGATATGTTGACGTTAAATTCTGGCAAGATCTATGGTCCCAAGCAAGTCGGTTTGTTATGGTTGGCTAGTCACGTTCGCCTTCAGCCATTGATTGTTGGTGGTGGCCAAGAACGCGGATTTCGTAGTGGTACCGAGAACGTAGCCGGTGTGATTGGTTTTGCTAAGGCCTTGGAATTAGTAGTTGAACATCGAAAGCATGAGACTGAACGTTTGGCAGAACTGCGTGACGGTTTGCAACAGTTTTTGACTGAAGCATTTCCAAAGACGATAATTTCTGGACACTCTAGACATCGTTTAGCTGGACATTTACATATCTCTTTTCCAGGTTTAGATGGTGAAAGATTAATATTTTTACTTGAAGATAAAGGGGTGTTAGTCTCGACTGGCAGCGCTTGTGCAGCCAACAAAGGCACGCGTTCACATGTTTTGACGGCAATTGGTTTATCGCCCGCAGTCGCTGATGGCAGCATTCGAATTACGCTTGGACATTTGTCGACGACTGAAAATATTAAACGAGCCGGCGAGATTATAGCCGATGTGATTCGTCGGGAATATCAGCGAGTTAGTAAATGATTAGAAAGATAATTATCATTGCTGTCGTTATAGTATTTGCTATCGTTGGAATTAGTTTTTATCTACAACCTAATGATTTAGCAAGTTGTAATAAAACTCCGATTGGTAGTGGTAAATGTCAATCAGTCGACGCCATTGTGGCGGTTAGCGGTGGTGATACTATGGCCAGGGCTAGGCAGGCGATTGAACTATATAATAATGGCTGGTCTAAAGTTATAATTTTTTCTGGAGCGGCGCAAGACAAAACTGGTCCAAGTAATGCAGCTGCTATGAAGGCTTTTGCTGAAAAAAAAGGCGTTCCGACGGCAGCAATTTATATTGACGAATATTCAGAAACGACTCAGCAAAACGCTGCTAAAACTCAAGCGATTTTGACTAAACTTGGTGTCAAGAAAATTATTCTAGTCACGTCTGGTTATCATCAGCGTCGAGCAAGTTTAGAATTTAATAAGCTAAATCACGGCGTAATAATTCTTAATCATCCAGTTCAATCTGACAAGGATTGGTCATTTTGGTGGTGGACGACAATTCACGGTTGGTGGTTGTCGATTGGCGAGCTTGTAAAGATCGCCGTTTTCCATGTTGAGGGAATTTGGTCATGACAAAAGTTTATGTAGGTATGAGTGGTGGTGTTGATTCGTCTTTGTCGGCGGCATTATTAGTCGAGCAAGGTTATGATGTCACTGGTGTTTATATGAAGAACTGGACACAGGATCTACCCGGCATGAAGTGCCCTTGGGCGGACGATTTGGCGGATGCTAAACGAGTAGCGGTGAAGTTGGGGATTGACTTTAAAGTCTTTGATTTTGAAAACGAATACAAACATAAAGTTGTCGATTATATGATCGAGGAATACAAAAATGGTCGGACGCCAAATCCTGATATTATGTGTAATCAAGAGGTTAAATTCAAGCTGTTTTTAGAGGCGGCGATTGACGATGGTGCTGATATGATTGCAACTGGACATTATGCTCGGGTCAGCCGCGACATCGTACCTGTCCCTTCAGAACGGCTTCGCGCTGGGACTGACAAGGGCCCCGGCGTCTTGTCAGCCTCAGGCTGCAGATGTTCTGAAGAAACAGATACTCAGTCGCTTGTCGGCGGCCAGGCTAATCCGTCGATTGATGGATTAGCGCCAACGGGACAATTAATGCAAGCGGTTGATTCTAATAAAGATCAAACCTATTTCTTGTATCGCGTAACTGGCGAAGCACTAGGTAGGACTTTGTTCCCAATTGGTGAGTTTAATAAACCTGATGTTCGTAAAATGGCGGCTGAACGAGGTTTGTCGACGGCGGCCAAAAAAGATTCTCAAGGTATTTGTTTTGTTGGTCAAGTTGGTATTCGTGATTTTCTTAGTATATATGTTGATCAAAAACCAGGCGAAATTATCGACAAAAAATCCGGTAAAGTATTGGGTCATCATGATGGTGCGATATTTTATACTTTGGGCCAACGTCATGGTTTAGAACTGGGTGGTGGACTGCCATATTATGTCGTCGGCAAAGATATGGACAAAAATGAAGTTTATGTCACGACTGATTTGAATGATGGCACACTTTGGAAAAATACGATTAATTTGGCCGATGTTCATTGGATTAATCAGGCGCCAGTAGTTGGTAACTATCAAATTCGAGTCCGTCATCGTGCGCCACTAATCGATGCAGCGTTAAGTTACGACGGTGATAATGTCGTTTTGAATTTGCAAAACCCCGAACGGGCCGTTGCACCTGGTCAATCAGTCGTAATCTATGACGGTGATATTTGTTTAGGTGGCGGAATTATAATCTAGTTGTTATAATTACAGATATGAATGCACAGCAAATACGAAACGCTTATCTACAATTTTTCAAAGACCGCGGGCATGTGGTTATTGATCGTGCCAAATTAATTCCGTATAACGATCCGACTACTTTGTTTACGGGTAGCGGTATGCAACCTTTGTTGCCTTACTTACTGGGCGAGCAACATCCATCAGGAGTTAGATTAACTGATAGTCAAACATGCCTAAGAGCGCAAGATATTGAGGAAATCGGTGATAATCGTCATACGACATTTTTTGAAATGCTAGGTAACTGGAGCTTGGGCGATTACTTTAAACGTGATCAATTGAATTGGTTTTGGGAATTTTTAACCAAAGAAGTAAAACTTGATCCGATTCGTATTTATGTTAGTTGTTATATTGGTGATGATGCTGTTGGTATACCAAAGGACACCGAAAGCGCAGCTGTTTGGACAGAAATATTTAAATCGGCTGGTATCGATACGACACAACTTGAAATTGGCACAGAAGAGAATGGCGCAAAAATTGGCGGACAAAATGCCAGAATCTCATTTTACAGTGAAAAAAACTGGTGGTGTCGTGCTGGTAAAGCGAAATATATGCCAACTGGCGAACCAGGTGGTCCAGATAGTGAAGTATTTTATTTGTTTCCTGAGGTTCAACATGATCCAAAATATGGTGAAAAATGTCATGTAAACTGTGACTGCGGACGTTATATCGAACTGGGAAATTCCGTCTTTATGGAGTATGTAAAAACGGATAATGGATTTGATAAATTACCAAAGCAGAATGTTGACTACGGTGGTGGTTTAGAGCGTATTGCAGCAGCAGCTTTGGATGTGCCTGATGTTTTCAAAATTAGTGTCATGTGGCCGATTGTTGAAAAATTACAGCAAATTAGCGGTAAAAACTATGAAAGTCACACAAATGCGATGCGTGTTATTACCGACCATTTGCGTGCCGCAACATTTTTGGCTGTTGATGGTGTTGTACCGTCAAATAAAGAGCAAGGTTATGTTATGCGTCGATTATTGCGCCGTGCAATTCGATTTGCTTTTGATTTGGGCATCGAGCAGAACTTTTTGCCAGAAATTGTTCCAGTCGTAGCTGATTTGTACGCCACAGATTATCCGGAAGTTCAGGCTCAACGTGATGCTGTTATTGCGGTGTTAGTCAAAGAAGAAAAAGCTTTTCGACAGACTTTACAAAAAGGTTTGCGTGAACTGGCGAAGTTTGCTGACAATGGTTTAACAGGTACGGAATTATTTACACTTTATGATACCTATGGTTTTCCAGTTGAGTTGTCGACCGAAGAAGCCTTTAAACAAGACATTAAACTATCTGACAATTGGCGGGTTGAATTTGACGATAAAATGGCCGAACAACGAGCTCGTAGCCAAACCGCAACCAAAGGTACTTTCAAAGGCGGTTTAGGTGGAGATAGTTTGATCCATAAAAAATATCACACCGCTGCTCACTTAATGGGTCAAGCATTGCGTATCGTTTTGGGTGACAAAGTTGCACAAAAAGGCAGCAATATTACCGAAGAACGCTTGCGCTTTGACTTTTCGTGGGGCGAAAAAGTTACTCCCGAACAAATTAAACAAATCGAAGACATCGTTAACGAACAAATTGATTTAGATTTGAAAGTTAGTTTTGCTGAATATCCAATTGCTGATGCCCGCGCTATGGGTGCTTATGGCGAATTTGGTGACAAATATGGTGCCAATGTTACGGTTTATAAAATGATAGCCGATGGCGCTGAAAAACCATTTAGCCTTGAAATCTGTGGCGGTCCACACGTTGACCATACTGGTGAACTAGCCGAAGGTGGCAAAAGATTCAAAATCACCAAAGAAGAATCATCGTCCGCCGGCGTTCGCCGAATTAAAGCTGTCCTTGCCTAATTATTCTACTGTGACCATAAGCTTTGTTGGTATATAATGGAATATAACTATGGTATTTCAAAAACTAAAGATGGCTCGAAAAGATAAACTAGCGAATGATTATATTGTTGCGCTAGATATTGGTACGGAATATGTCAAAGCTTTGATTGCTAAACTCGATGGCGACAAATTAGATATCGTTGGTGTTGGCCGATCTCATCAACAGATTAGCGACATGTATGCTGGTGCGATTGCTGATATTTCAGGTGTGGTTCGTAACTGTGAAGATGCATTATCAAAAGCCGAAGACCAAGCGGGTTTACAGGCAAAACGCGTCGTGATTGGTATTGCTGGTGAGCTAGTCAAAGGCGTTACAAACACTATTCGCTACCGTCGACCGCAACCAGATCGTCCACTCGACACTGCCGAGATGGAATTTATTATTGAAAAGGTTCAAGAACGCGCCCAATCCAAAGCCCAGAAACAAATTGCGCTTGAAACTGGTAACGATGATGTTGAAATTAAGCTAGTTAATAGCGCCCTAGTCAGTATTCATATTGATGGCTATAAAGTCAGTAATCCAATTGGTTTCCAGGGTCACGACGTGGCCGTTCAAATCTATACAGCCTTTGCGCCGATGGTTCATATTGGGGCATTGGAGCGCGTTGCCGAAGAATTGTCGCTGGAACTGTTGGCGGTCGCAGCCGAGCCATTTGCAGTCAGCCGTAGCGTGCTTGGAACTGACGCTAATAGTAATTTGACGGCTATTTTAGCCGATGTTGGCGGCGGTACGACCGATATTGCGGTTGTTAACGATGGCGGCGTTGAAGGTACTAAAATGTTTGGTATTGGTGGACGTAGCTTTACGCGTACAATTGCTAGTGAATTAGATTTATCTTATGATGAGGCCGAAAAATTAAAAGTTAACATTGATAATGAAAAGATTAAACCTAATATTGCCAAAGAAGTAAGATCTGCAATTGATAAGACGCTTGATGTTTGGATATCTGGTGTCGAGTTGGCGCTTAGTGAGTTTGATTCGGCCGATCATTTACCTAATCGGATTCTACTTTGTGGTGGTGGCGCTAGTTTAACCAAGCTGGTTGAAGCTTTGCAAGAAAAAGATTGGCATAAAGATTTGCCATTCACAAAAAAACCCAGCGTTCATCATATTCATCCATCAGAAGTCGTTGGAATCACCGACTCGACTGGGCTTGTGATTGATCATACATTCATAACCGCCATGGGATTACTGAGGGTTGGCTATGATACAATGATAGGCAGTAGTGACAGCGATACAATTAAAGAAAAACTAAATCGAATCCTTAGAATATAGATATGAATAAAGATGTAATCTACATTGATACAGAAGACGATATTACGGCTATTATTGGCAAGATTAAAGATAGCAAGGAAAAGATTGTTGCCCTTGTTCCGCCAAAACGAATAGGTATTTTACAAAGTGCCGTTAACCTACGCTTATTGGCCAGGTTAGCTCATAATAATGACAAGAAATTAGTCCTAGTCACTAACAACAAGGCCTTGATTAATCTTTCCTCGGTCGCTAAAATTCCAGTTGCTCGAAATCTTCAAAGTAAACCTGAAATGGCCGAGATTGATGCACTTGAAATTGATGATGGCGAAGACGTGATTGATGGTAATCAATTGCCAGTTGGCGAGCTAGCAAAAACAGCTGATGTCGATGAAAAAGGCGAAATAACTGATGTAATTAGTACGATTGATGTTGAAAAAGACAGTCCCAAAATCGAACCTAAAACTTTTGACAAGAATCGTGTCAAAGTGCCAGACTTTTCGAGCTTCCGAAAGAAGCTCTTTATTGGAATTGTATTAGTAATCGGCTTGATTGGCTTCCTGGTTTGGGCGACTGCCTTTGCGCCTGCTGCCAAAGTGATTATTACAGCTAAAACAACACCGACTCCAGTCAGTTTATCGGTAAAATTAGACAGCACAGTGGCAACCGATGTCAGTAAAAACACAATCCAAACTGTTTCAAAACAGATCAAAAAAGACGTTAGCGTGACGTTCACAGCAACTGGTCAAAAAGACTTGGGCGCTAAAGCAACCGGCAGTATCACGATTCGGAATTGTGACTATTCGGATGGGTTTACGTTGCCATCTGGAACTGAATTCACGACTGATGGCGGCCAAGTTTTCATAAGCACTGCAGCTGTTTCAGTACCCAAATTTACTGGCCTACCAAGTGCTTGTACTTTAGCGGGCAGCATGTCTGGCAAGGCGACGGTCGCAGTCCAGGCTTCAGCTAGCGGTGAAGTATATAACAATGCCGGTGTCAGCTATTCTATTACAGTAATACCAGCTAGCGCCCGAGTTGACGCCCAAGGAACAGCTATGGCGGGTGGTACTACCAGAATAGCAACAGTTGTGCTGGCGGATGATATTCAAAAAGCCAGCCAGGCTTTGGCTGATTTATCAAGTGATAGCGTTAAACAACAGTTAATTAGCCAGTTTACTAATGGTGAATTTGTGATTAGTGATAGCTTTAATGTTGTGCATGCTGCCGCTGTATCGACACCGGCTTTGAACGCCGAGGCAACCGATAAAGTCACATTAACTTCAGCAACAACATTCTCAATAGTTGCTATCGCTAAGTCCGAAATTGAAACCTATTTAAAGGATACTGTCGGCAAGCAAATAAGTGGCAATAATCAACGAGTCTACAGTGATGGTATTGATAATGTAAAATTAAGTGGCTATTCGTCGACCGATCAAGGTACGACGATTAATATCGGCGCGACTGGTCAAATTGGGCCGAATATTGACGATGCTTCAATTAAACAGCAGGTCAAAGGCAAACAATTCGGTGATGCTCAATCTGTTCTTGAGCAGATCAATGGTGTTAATAATGTCGACATTAAGTTCTCGTATTTTTGGGTAACTAATGTCCCGACCGATGTCAACAAAATTGATGTTCAATTTATACTTCAAAATGCCTAAATCAATTAATTTACTATGTCTGGATGTTGGTGAAAAGCGCATTGGCGTGGCAGTTGGCGATAATTTAGTTCGTATTGCTGTACCGTTCGAAACAATCATGGTTGATGGTAGTGAAATCGAGGCAATTGCCGAACTGGTTGTTAATGAAAAGGCCGACCTCTTAATTATTGGTTATCCAAGAAACCAATCTGGTGAAGCAACTGCTCAGTCTAAGTTTGTCGAAGATTTTGCTGCCAAGCTATCAGATATTGCCCCCAAGATTGTTTTTCAGGATGAATCATTAACTAGTGTTATAGCCGAGCAGAGGTTAATTAGTTATAAAAAGCCGTATTCCAAAGGTGATATTGATGCCGCCGCCGCCGCTATTATATTGCAGGATTATATCGAGGAACATTATGCCTGAGGTCCTAAGTAATTTGACGCCGCAGCCGATAGTTGGCCAACCAAGTGGCTTAGCTCATCCTAAAAAAGTTTCAAAGCGCAAGATTTGGCTATGGATTATTGGAATTTTAGTTACAATCATTATTGGTTTAGTTGCTAGTTCGGTTGTATGGTATAACTTTCAATTATCGCCAGTCGGTAAAGACATTGGACAGTTAGAAAAGATTACTATTAAGTCTGGCAGTACGTCAGTCCAAGTCGGTGATGAACTTAAAAAAATGTCTATAATCAGAAACTCTTTGGCCTTTGATATTTACACGCGACTGTTAGGTAAAAACAAGACTCTACAGGCAGGAATTTATCGTTTGTCGCCAGCCGAATCAATTCCGCAGATTGTTGCACATTTGATTAACGGATCGGTTGATAAATTTAATATCACTTTTTTGCCAGGTGGCACATTATCCGATGCTGCTAAAGTATTAAAGAAAGCTGGTTATTCTGACCAAGAAGTTGCAGCGGCTATGGATGCAAATTATGGCGGTCTATTATTCGATGGCAAACCTGATTCAGCTAATTTAGAGGGCTATATTTATGGTGAAACTTACAATTTCAACACCGGTGTTCAGGCTAAGGATATTTTGCAGGCTACTTTTGATGAGTTTTATCGCCAGGTCCAAGCCAATAAATTAGTTACCGCTTTTGAAAGTCATGGCTTGAATTTGTTTCAGGGTATAACTTTGGCGTCGATAATTCAAAAAGAGGCCAGTAACCCTCAAGACCAGAAACAAATTGCTCAGGTTTTTTATTTGCGCTTACAAATGGGCATGTCACTAGGAGCAGATTCAACTTATCAATATATTGCTGATAAAACTGGCGTAGCACGCGACACGAATATCGATTCGCCATATAACACTCGTCGTTTTGTTGGTTTAACGCCTGGTCCGATCGCCGTACCTGGCTTAACGGCACTTCAAGCCGTGGCTAATCCCGCAAGTGGTGATTATGTTTACTTTTTAGCTGGTGATGACGGTGTAATGTATCTTGCCCATACTGCGGCCGAGCACGAAGCTAACATTGTCAATCACTGCAAGATAAATTGCAGCACCCTGTAAATTGACAAGGATGACCGTATTAAGTATACTAATTAACAGCACATTTGTGACTTTGTCTACTGTTGCGATTTGTTAATCAAATCACGGGTGGGTAACGCAAAGACCATAAATGAGCCTACCAACAAATGTCGCCACGGGCCAATAAGTCGATGTGTGCCCTGTTCTAAGCGAGAAGAAAGACAGATTATGGTAGAGCCCCCTTTAGTAATATAGGCGGCAGGAGAACGATAATTCGTCAGCAAGAACCAATCAAAACTCGTCGCAAGGCGAAAGTTAAGATTAAACCTTCTATGATCGCTATTTACGCAAGTGTTTTTATACTTGTCGTTGCGATCATATCAATTAGCTATCATCAACCACAAAGTTCGTCTAATGTTGCCAATGCTGCAGGTGTTAGCCAAGTAAATCAAACTAGCCAAACCTCAGTCGATAATGTTGTTGCCGCTACGGTAGCAGCCAGTGTCGCTCAGACTGTTAATCTGCCAATAGCGAATAACGTCTCAAACTTGGCTGTATCAGCCCAAGTGACGAGTGAAATAGCTCAGTCGATTGACATTAGTATTAGCTCACAAAAACCTCAAATTGTTGAATCGAGCACTGAGAATCGATCAGTAATTAGTTATACTGTTCAGGCTGGCGATACAGTCGATGCTTTAGCCGCTAAGTTCGGCATATCAGCTCAAACTATCAAGTGGGCCAACAATTTAACGACTAGCGCTGTATCTGTCGGTTCGACTTTAAGAATACTGCCAGTCGATGGTGTTATTTATTCAGTCAAAGCTGATGATACAATCGACTCGATCGCCAAAAAATATGGTGTTGATAAAACCCGCTTAATACTCAAAAACGACCTTGATGTTAGTGGCCTAAAGCCTAATACGACTATTGTTTTGCCAGACGGTGTCTTGCCAGAAAATGAGCGTCCTGGTTACGTCGCGCCAGTTGTAGTTAATTATTATTCAGGATTAGGTACTGGCTTTGGTGGTAATACTTGGTATATCAGTAGTGGTACGCGTGATAATGGTCTTTATGCACACGGTAACTGTACTTTATATGTCTATAATCGTAGAAAAGCGCTAGGATTGCCTGTCGGTGACCATTGGGGCAACGCTAGCTCATGGGCATATTATGCCAGACAAGAGGGCTACACGGTTAATAACACGCCGACTATCGGAGCTATTATGCAAAATGGTGGCGGCGCTGGACACGTATCTATTGTTGAGTCAATTAATGAGGATGGCAGTATAACGATCAGCGAAATGAATGCTTATGTATCTGGTGGCGGTTATAATATTGTCTCTGGACGAAGTGTTCCAGCTGGCAATGCTAGCCAATATTTATATATTCATTAATTATCTATCAATTAGACAAAACATAATCGCCTCTGTTAATTCAGAGTCGATTATGCTATAATAGGGATATATATGTTTGTCGACACCGCCAAAGTATCAATTAGTGCAGGTAAAGGCGGCGATGGCTTCGTCAGTTTTAGACGTGAGATTTATATTGCCAAAGGTGGTCCTGACGGTGGCGATGGCGGCAAAGGTGGCGATGTTGTCTTTGTGGCATCCAGTGGCCTTAACACTTTAATCGATTTTAGGTATAAACCAGAGTTAAAGGCCACGCCTGGTCAAAACGGCTCCAAGGCTGATCGACACGGTGCTAACGGTAAGTCTCTTTATATCAAAGTACCAATGGGTACGATTGTTCGTAAGGGCGGTGAGATTATTGCTGAATTGATCGAGAATGGCCAAGAGTTAATTATTGCCAAAGGTGGTGATGGTGGTTTTGGTAATGCCCATTTTAAAAGCTCAGTTCGTCAAACTCCTCGAATGGCCGAAAAGGGTGAATTTGGTGAGATATTTGAAGCTGAACTAGAATTAAAATTATTAGCCGATGTCGGTTTGGTTGGTTTTCCAAACGCTGGCAAATCGACCTTTTTGTCTGTTGTTAGTAATGCCCGTCCTGAAATCGCTGATTACGCCTTTACGACATTAACTCCTAATTTAGGCGTGGCTGATATCGACGATGGTAGCCTGTTGATTGCTGATATTCCTGGGCTAATTGAAGGTGCTAGTGAAGGCAAAGGCCTTGGTGTCGCATTTCTGCGTCACGTTGATCGTACGGCAGTTTTATTACATTTGATTGATGCTTACTCAAATGATGTTGCCGAGGCGTATCAGACTATTCGAAACGAGCTAGCGAAGTATAGCGTAGATTTGACGGATCGTCCTGAAGTTATCGCGCTGACCAAAACCGAAGGTTTGGATGATGATATGATTCAGATGCAAATCGATGCTGTCAAAAAAGTGGCCAGCAAATCACCAGTTTTTGCTATTTCGTCAGTTTCACACAAAGGTCTAACTGAAGTCTTGCGCGCTTTGCGACAAAAAGTCGTCGCGGCTCGTCAGGTGACAGATGACATCAAAAATGAAGATGAAGATATCGAAACGATATCATTAGGTAAAGATAAAATCGCCGAATCTTGGAAGGTTGAGCGAATCGAAGACGAAGACGGCAAGATCTATTTTGAAGTTACTGGTGAGAAAATCGAGAAATTTGCTCGACGTACCACTTTTGGTAATTACGAAGCCGAGAATCGTCTGCGCGATATCATGAAACGTCTGGGCATTGGCCATGAACTGCGTCGTCGTGGCGCCGAGGGTGAGAGTATTATTCGTATTGGCGATAGCGAATTTACTTTTATAGAACAATAGTAATTTTGCTATAATAAGCTTAATGCCTAAAACTTTATTTTTCTATGACTTAGAAACGAGCGGTCTCAATGCTCGTGAGGATCGAATCATGCAATTTGCAGGTATTCGAACTGATATGGATTTGAATCCAGTTGGCGAACCTTATAACATGCTAGTGAAGCTAAATGACGACGTGCTGCCAAGCCCCGATGCCTTGATGGTGACCGGTATTACGCCACAGCAAACAGTTGAAAATGGTTTTACAGAAGCTGAGTTCTCTAAAACAATAACCAACGAAGTTTTTACGCCTGACACGATTATTATTGGCTTTAATAACATTCGTTTCGACGATGAATTTGTGCGCTATTTATTGTGGCGTAATTTTTATGACCCTTATGAATGGAGCTGGAAAGATGGCCGGTCACGTTGGGATTTGTTAGACGTAGTCAGGATGACTCGGGCTTTAAGACCAGAGGGGATTGAGTGGCCAGTTGACGATAAAGGTGTTGCCACGAATCGCTTGGAATTAATCGCCAGCGCTAATAAAATTGATCATTTCAAAGCTCACGATGCATTATCTGATGTTGAAGCTTTGATTGCGGTGACGAAATTAATTCGAGACAAGCAGCCGCAACTTTATGAATATTTATTGAAATTGCGTGACAAAAATGAGGTTAAAAAATTAGTCAATTTGGATTACAAGCAGCCATTTGTTTATGTCAGTGGACGACTTGACGCGGTCTATAATAAAGCAACTATTGCTTTTCCGCTTACCGCTGGCAAAAATGGCAACGTTATTATCTATGATTTGCGAATTGATCCAACGCCTTTTATTAATATGAGTTCCAAAGAGTTAGCGGCTAAAATTTACGCAAACTGGGACGAGCGTCAGGCTGATGGTTTCGTAAAATTGCCAGTCAAAGAATTGCAATATAATCGTGCGCCGGCAGTTGCGCCGTTGGGCGTGCTGGCAGCGGGTGATGGCTGGAATAAAATATCGCTGGATGAGGCAACGATTACAAAACATAAAACGATATTATTATCGGCACCAGCATTTGCTGAAAATGTACGGACTGTCTTAGAAGGTCGCGAAGAATTCAAAAAGTCACCTGATCCCGAGGCTCAACTTTACGATGGATTTGTGCCTGACATTGATAAAATGCGGATTGAAACTGTTCGTAGTGCTGACGAAAAAAAGCTGGCTGATTTTCATCCAAACTTTACTGACGAACGACTTGATCCTTTGCTATTGCATTACAAAGCTCGTAATTTTCCGAAAAGTCTAGCCGAAGATGAGGCGATCGCCTGGGAAGAATGGCGCGCTAGCAAGGTTATGGCCAATCTACCATCATTCGTTAAGACTCTACAGAAGCTTTCATTATCAGTTACAGACGACAACAAGCAGTTTATATTGCAAGAACTACAACTTTGGGCTGAAAGTATTGTGCCAGCGGATTTATGAACTAAGATTGGCTAGGATAATTATTTAATACTGGCAAGACTATAAAGCCGCCAATGACTAGACCGGTTAAAACCGACATCAAGGATATCATTAGGCTTGGTGCTAATGATATGTCGGTGCCAGGAATAATTCCTACGAATAAAAACATCAATAACATATGCCATATGCCAAAAGAATCGAATATTAATGCGATGCTTCCGATTAGGCAAGATATTGTAATTATTTTCTTCATATACTAAACAGAACTATACTACAATAAAACTTGTTCATGCAACGATAAGCATTATGTGTCAAATTAGTTATAAGCCCATCTCACCTCACGGGTCCTGCCGCTCGGTCCGCCCCTGATTCTATTTCGGATTACCGAACGTAGAATCGGGTGCCGCCCCGCCTCGCGTCACCCGTTTGAGTCTGCTACTTAAGACTAGGGCCAAGGAGTTGTATTGTTTGAAATTAGTAGGGAGTCTAAGCCTACATCATACAGCTTATCAATTGTACCCTGGAACCCAAGTCTGACAGGGCGCCGGGGCCCCTGATCAGACCTGGAGTGAAGCATATAATATTTGATAGGCTGTGTGGTGGAGGCGGCAGGAAAGAGAAACTTGTGCTCTTACTGGAAAAAAATGTCAAAATAGCGTATAATATTTTGGTTATGTCAGAGGTAATTAAAGTTATTGGCGCTCGAGAACACAACCTCAAAAATATTGATGTTGAGATTCCGCGCGATAAATTTGTCGTCATCACAGGACTTTCCGGTTCAGGAAAATCGTCCTTGGCTTTTGATACCATTTACGCCGAAGGCCAGCGACGTTATGTCGAGAGTCTATCCAGCTATGCGCGTCAATTTTTAGGTATGATGGAAAAACCAGATGTCGATTACATTGAAGGCCTCAGTCCAGCGATTAGCATCGATCAAAAGTCGACTAGCCGTAATCCACGCAGCACGGTTGCAACCGTCACTGAAATCTATGATTATCTACGTTTACTTTATGCTCGAATTGGCGTGCCGCATTGTCCGGTCTGTGGTAAGCCAGTGTCACGTCGTACCTCTGAGACGATTATTGATGAAATTATGAAGCTGACCGTCGGTGCTAAATTAATAATCTTAGCCCCAATTATAAAGGCTAAAAAAGGTGAGTTTGCGCATATTCCTGAGCAATATCGTCGACTTGGTTTTGCTAGAGCGCGAATTGACAGCACTGTTTATGCGCTTGAAGAATTTCCTGAACTAGACAAAAATCGCAAACACGACATCGAAATTGTAGTTGACCGAATTGCTCTGTCATCTGACATGTTAGGTCGCGTTACGCAGTCAGTTGAACAGGCGCTAGAGATTGCTAATGGCATAGTTGAAGTTTTAAACACTGATGATAATTCGTTGACGGCTTACAGTCAACGTTATGCTTGTTTAGATCATCCCAACGAAGATATACCTGAGTTAGAGCCACGTTTGTTTAGCTTTAACGCTCCGCAGGGTGCTTGTCCAGTTTGTACTGGGCTTGGCAATCGACTAGAAGTTGATCCAAACTTGGTTTTTAACCCAAATTTAACTATTTCCGAAGGTGCGATTCGTCCTTATAACCGTGTTAACAGTGACGCTTGGTACATGAAACGCTTGGCTGAAGTTGCGCAGGCTCATGGCTTTAGCGTCCAAACGCCAGTTGGTCAATTGTCCAGTGAAGATTTGGACAAGGTTTTATATGGTACCGGCGATCAAAAGTATACTGTTCAGCTGGGTAATGGTCGTACTTACGAATCGACCTACGAAGGCGTGATTCCTAATCTTGAACGTCGTCACAAAGAGACCGACAGTGAATTTATGCGCAAAGATATAGAACGTTTTATGCGCGAACGACAATGTTATACCTGCAAAGGCGCACGTCTAAAACCGGTGGTTTTGGCAGTGACGATTCATGGCCTTAATATTATGGATATTTGTAATCTTGACGTTAATAATGCTCTCGATTTGTTCCGCAATAATCTTAATCTTGACGAAAAAGAGCTGTTTATCGCTCAGCAAATTATAAAAGAGATTATTTCGCGGCTAAATTTTATGAATAATGTCGGACTCAATTATCTTGAGCTTGGACGGGCTGCCAATACGTTATCAGGCGGCGAAGCGCAGCGTATTAGGTTGGCTACTCAAATCGGTTCTGGCTTACAGGGCGTTCTTTATGTGTTAGACGAGCCATCAATCGGCCTACATCAACGTGATAATAATCGCTTGATCGAGACACTCAAACATTTACGCGATTTAGGTAATACGGTTATCGTCGTTGAACATGATGAGGATACAATTCGTCATGCTGATTATTTAATAGACATTGGGCCAGGTGCTGGTGTAGCTGGCGGTGAAGTCGTAGCTTTTGGAACTCCCAAAGAAGTTGCTAAAAATGAAGTCAGTATAACTGGACGTTATCTAAGTGGTCTAGAAAAAATTGAAGTACCGAAAAAACGTCGATCAATCGTCAAGGATCGAGCTTTGATTGTCCGTGGAGCCCGCGAAAATAACCTCAAAAACATTGACGTTGAATTTCCATTAGGCGTCATGGTTGTTGTCAGTGGTGTTAGTGGTAGCGGCAAGTCGACATTAGTTAATGATATTTTAGCTAAAGAATTATCGGCTAGGTTGCACAGATCCCATGTCGTGGCTGGGGCTCACGAAAATATCGAAGGCATTAATTTGCTAGACAAAGTTATCGTAATTGATCAATCGGCCATTGGTCGTACGCCTCGATCAAATCCAGCTACCTACACTGGCGTTTTTACGCAGATTCGTGACTTATTTGCATCCACACCCGAAGCTAATATCCGTGGCTACAAGACTGGTCGGTTTAGTTTCAACGTCAAAGGTGGTCGTTGCGAGAATTGTCAGGGTGATGGCGTTATCAAAATCGAAATGCACTTTTTGCCCGATGTTTACGTGACTTGTGATGTCTGTAAAGGTAAACGTTATAATCGTGAAGCGCTCGAAATTAAATACAAAGGCCTGACGATTAGCGATGTGCTAGATATGACGATTGAGCAAGCTGCTAAATTTTATGAGAACGTTCCAACGATCGCCAGAAAACTTGAGACTTTAGTAGAAGTTGGATTAGGCTATGTTAAGCTTGGCCAGCCTGCAACAACATTTAGTGGTGGCGAAGCTCAGCGTATTAAATTAGCTAGCGAACTATCACGACGGGCAACTGGCAAAACGTTATATATCCTGGATGAGCCAACTACTGGTTTGCATAGTGCCGATGTTAAACGATTATTGCTGATTCTACAAAAATTAGTTAAAGGTGGCAACAGTATGATAATCATTGAACATAATTTGGATGTTATTAAAACGGCCGACTACGTTATTGATATGGGCCCAGAAGGTGGTAATGGCGGCGGCACAGTTGTGGCTAAGGGCACACCCGAAGAAGTTTCGGCAACAGATTTGTCATTTACTGGACAATATTTAAAGAAGTTACTTTAGATCTATTTAGCGATTTAGTAATTTCTTGATTTGTAGTTTGGTTGCAGCCCAAATAGCTTGTCTTTTGTGTTTGTCTTTTAACAGGTGATAAATTGCTGGCGAAATCGAGACCAATAATATCAAACCGATAACTGGTAATATTATAGTATCGACTCCGATGCCGATCTTTTGGAGATAAAAGCCGAGGAAATAACCCAAGTAAGTCACGCCGGCTGTCCAGATTGCTCCGCCAATTATATTGAACAGCAGAAAAGTTTTGAATTCCATTTTGGCGATTCCGGCAATCAGCGGTACGAAAGTTCTAACAACTGGTATAAAACGGCTAATGATAATAGTTTTACCGCCGTACTGATTGTAAAAATCTTGGGCTTTTTGAACGTTATCTTGATGGAATAGCAATGAATTTGGCCTTGTAAAAAGACGTGGCCCAACCTTTTTACCAAAAATATAGCCAATATTATTTCCAAGTACAGCAGCGACAAATAGCGCCAAGATTGCCAAATTAATGTCGAGATTAATTTTGTTATCCTGAATTAATAGGCCAAGTGTAACAAGCACACTGTCACCTGGAAAAAAGAAACCAATTAATAATCCGCTTTCAGCAAAGATAATTGCCGCCACGATCAACAGCGCAACTGTTGGTCCGGCGGCTGGTAAAAATGTTTCTAAATTAACCCCAGGTATCATACTTAATAATATTTTAGCATGTTAGCCGTGTAAATGTTATACTAGTTAATAGAAGCAACTATTAATGACTGAGGATAGGACAAAGAGGTGAACGATATTTCATTGAAACTAGACAAACGAACTGCCGAAGGCAAGCAAGTAATTAAATTACGCAAAGATGGTTTTGTGCCAAGTGTTGTATACGGTGGCCACCACAAACCAGCATCGATGCAATCTTCAATTGTTGAAACAGCCAAAGTAGTGTCTGTTGTTGGTAAACATACGCCAGTAAACTTATTGATTGATGGCAAGAAGAACCTAGCTATTATTAAAAGCATTGATTTTAATCCAGTTGGGCATAAATTACGTCACATTGCATTCCATACAATTAGCCAAAATGATGTTATTACAACTGAAGTTCCAATTGTGCTGATTGGTCAAGGTGAAAGTGCCGCTGAGCGCGCTGGCCTAGTTATATTGCAAGCTATTGAGCAGATCGAGATCAAGGCTAAACCAGCTGATTTGCCAAACTCACTTGAACTCTCAATTGCAAATTTGGCAACAGATGAGGACAGATTAACGGTTGGTGACATTAAACTACCTAAGGGTGTTGAATTCGCTGACGTTGACCAAGATATGGAATTGGTCATTGCTAATGTCTATGAACCAGGTGCTTTGCAAGCAGCCAATGAGGCCGCTGGTGGTGAAGCCGAAGCTGAAGATGCCGCTAATGTCGGAGCTGAACAAGTCGAAGCAACTGCAGCAGAAGCCGGAGCTGACTCAAAAGCACCTGCGTCTGAAGCTAAAAAATAACCGCATTTTCAAACTTTCATTTAGTTCCAAAAACCTTAACTGATCAAAACTAATCAGGCATCAATCGATGAATATTATTGAAACAAAAAAACTAACAAAATATTATGGTAATTCGCCAGGGATTATTGACTTGGATTTGTCGGTTGAGCAAGGCGAAATCTTTGGCTTTATTGGCCCCAATGGCGCTGGCAAATCGACTACAATTCGAACTTTGCTTGGTTTGATTCGTCCAACTGGCGGTAGTGCGACTATCTTTGGTAAAGACGTGGTAAAATTCAGTCCCGAAATCAACGAAGAAGTTGGTTATTTACCGTCGGAAGTTTTTTATTACGACGATATGAGAGCAATCGATCTGCTGAAATACTCCGGCAGCTTTTACAAGAAAGATCAAAAGGTAATTGCTAAAAGGATTAATGACTTAGCAGCTTATTTGGATCTTGATCTAAAGAAAAAGATTGACGACCTGTCGTATGGCAATAAAAAGAAAGTTGGGATTATCCAAGGCCTGTTGCATCAGCCCAAACTAATAATCTTAGATGAACCAACTGGTGGACTTGATCCTTTGATGCAACAAAGGTTTTTTGCGTTGCTTAAAGAAGAGAATAAAAAGGGTGCTACTATTCTGTTTTCGTCGCACATCTTGAGCGAAGTTCAAAAATTATGCGATCGAGTGGCAATTATCAAAGATGGCAAGATTATTAAAGTCGAAAGAATCGATAGCCTAATCGAAAATACGAATAAACGTTTTAAATTAGAGACTGCCGTCAAGGTTGATAAAAGCCGCTTTACGGGCCTAACGGGTATTAGTGATTTAGTAATTACTGATAATTCAATCAGTTTTCTGTATAGAGGCAAAATTAACGACGTTACTAAAATAATTGCTAGTCTGAACCTAACAAATATGTTAGTTGAAGAGCCTGATCTAGAAGAAATATTCTTGCATTATTATGCAACGGATTAAAACCTGATGAATATTTTTTTAAGAGAACTTAGGGCTTATCGTAAATCAGTTTTAATCTGGGCGTTGTCGCTGTCGTTATTGTCAGTTATTTTTTTGATGCTTTTTCCGGCTTTTACAAAAGATACTTTGGCGTCGCAAAAAGTTATAGAACATTTTCCATTAGCAATTCGTCAAGCATTAGATATTTCGTTGCAGTATTTTTTTACTATTTATGGGTTTTTTGCATATCTGTTAACCTTTGTTGGGTTGGCTGGTGCGGTTCAGGCAATGAACATTGGTGTTGGCATAATATCCAAAGAAGTTAGCGGCAAAACCGCTGACTTCTTATTAACAAAGCCAGTTAGCCGAGCAGCAGTCATTACTAGTAAATTGTTAGCAGCATTTGGTTTAATTTTAATTACAAACATCGTTTTTAGCTTGGTATCTTTGGTGGCGGCAAATATCATCTCGACGACTAAGTTTGATAATAATATCTTTGCGTTGACATCGGCAACGATGTTCTTAATTCAAATATTTTTCTTGGCTTTGGGAATCTTAACTTCAGTTATAATTCCTAAAATAAAATCAGCTATCTCGGTTTCGTTACCGGTTGTATTCAGCTTTTTCATTATTGGTACACTAGGAGTAATTTTAGGCAATGACATAGTCAAATATGTTAGTCCATTCAAGTTTTTCGACACTAACTACATAATTAGTCATAAGTCTTATGATCCGAAATATTTAATGATTGAAGCTGTATTTATAGTTGTTGCTATTGCTATTAGCTACATTGTTTACACTAAAAAAGACGTCAAGGCTGCCGTTTAGGATGATATGAATATATTTTTTCGAGAGCTAAAAGTTTATAGAAAAAGCCTGTTATTCTGGTCTTTGGGCATGATAGCTTTGGTTGCTTCGGGTATGGCGAAATTTGCCGCCTATTCAAATACGGGACAATCGATGAACGCTATATTGTCTCAATTTCCTCAATCTATCCAGACGATCTTTGGCCTAACTGGTTTTGATTTATCCAAAGCTAGCGGTTTTATTAGTGTGTTATTTATGTATATTGCCTTGATGGCAACTATTCACGCAGTTTTACTAGGGGCAGGTATAATATCCAAAGAAGAACGAGATAAAACCGCAGAGTTTTTATTTGTCAGACCTATAAATCGTGCTCGAGTAATTAGCTCCAAAATTGCAGCTGGAATCATTAACTTGGTGGTGATTAATATAGTCACGTTTATTTCATCAGTTTATTTTGTTAATTATTTTACTAAGGATAATTCGACGATTAACTACGTAATTACACTAATGTGCGGTCTGTTCTTTTTGCAACTTATGTTCTTTTTCATCGGAACGGCAGTTGCTGCTATCAATAATAAATCAAGGACTTCAGCGTCAATTGCGACTTCGGTATTACTTTTTTCATTCATTTTAACGTTTTTAATTAATATTAATAATGATTTAAAAAATTTAAAATATCTTACGCCGTTTAAATATTTTGATGCCAAAGATTTGTTGGCGACAGGTAAACTTGATGTTATATATGTCTCTATTTCATTAGTTGTCGTCTTTGTAATGATATTTATGACTTACATGTCATTCGCTAACAAAGATTTAAACGATTAGTTTATTTCTTGATGAAACCACCAGATTGGTGTGACCAAAGCTTGGCATAAATACCATCATGAGATAATAATTCGTCATGGGTGCCTTGTTCGACAATCTCACCACTATCTAAAACTACGATTCGATCAAGCTTAGCGATTGTTGATAAACGGTGAGCAATCACGATACTAGTGCGGCCCTTCATTAATTTAGTAAGGGCTCCTTGAATTAGCTTTTCATTTTCACTATCGAGTGCTGATGTTGCTTCGTCTAATAGTAGAATTGGTGCGTTTTTTAAAATAGCTCTAGCAATGGCAATTCGTTGACGTTGACCGCCAGAAAGCTTGATACCACGTTCGCCTACAATTGCGTCAAGACCGTGAGGAATTTGTTTGATAAAGTCAGTTGCGTTAGCTTGACTGACGGCTTGCCAAATTTCTTCTTCAGTTGCATCAGGTTTGCCATAGGTAATATTATCGCGTAGGTTGCGGTGAAATAGCATTGGGTCTTGGGGGACATAAGCTATGTTATGACGTAAACTCTCTTGGTCTATATCGCGCACATCATGCCCATCAATCAGGATGGAGCCACTGGTTACGTCTGAGAATCGCAATAATAAATGGGTTATTGTTGTTTTGCCGGCACCAGAACTACCAACTAAACCGACTTTTTGGCCAGCAGTTATTGATAGGCATATATCGTGGAGTACATCATTTGTATTGTCGTCGTAACGATAAGACACGTTTTTTAAGTCTATATTTGGAGTGATCTTTTTCAATATTAATGCGTCAGGATTATCATTTATGATCGTTTCTTTAGCTAACATGTCGCTCATTGGTGCTGCTTCAAGCAGGGCTTGATCGTAACCATTAAGCATGTCGCCCAGTCTGAATATTTGTGAGTTAATTTGTTGTAAATAACTTATTGCAAATATTGCCAGGGCGATTCCCATTTGATTATGTAAAACTAGGTATGAACAAAGGCTGATTGCGATAATTTGAACTATCACCATTAACGCAACACGAGCTGACCCCTCTCTCATTACAAAGCCAATATCTTTTACGAATGCTTCGCGAAATAAGCCGTTCTTATGTGAGATCATTTTGATCTCGTTGTCTTCGTTAGCAAATGTTTTGACTATAAGATTATTTGTAAAAGCATCAGCGACGCCGCCATGTATCTCGCCAGTTAATTCTTTTCGCTTATGGCGCCATGGAGCGCGCTTTTTAATGCTCCATTTTACTTCTGATACTAACCCGACTATTAACAGTAAGATAATTATCGCAAGCGGCCAAGATTTTGAGGCAACAATAATAAAACCTGTGCTGACAGACAAAATAAAACCAAGTGTTTGAACGATCAATAAATCTTGTAAAGTAACTTGGCTACGAGTGAAATCGATAAAACGACTAGTGAGTGCACCAACTTTTTCGTTAACATAGAAACGCATATCTTTACGAATTAAACTCTCAAAGGTTGCATCACTTAAACTTACTCTAACATTTGCTTCATGGAATATAAGTGATTGAAAACCAATGTAATTAAGAACCACTCCAACTAGTCCAAAACCCGCAGCATATGCTAGGTTGGCAAATATCAAAGGCTGATCGATATTTGCTAGACCGCCAACTGTCTGACTGAAAAAATATGGCAATAAAGTGCCAGTCATTAAAGATGCGGTTGGTATGCAAAACAAAGCAACGAAAAAGCTTTTTTTATATTTTCGCATTTGTTGCCAGTAAAGTTGAAGCGTGTGCTTATTGGTATCCAAAATAGTCCTTCCTTTTTTATCTGGATCACATCATGTGTGAATAAATAGAGGACCCGCAGGTCATAATAAATTAATTATGCACGATTTTTTTAAACAGCGCAAGCTATTGAATGTATAATGTATAGGATGAACAAGGTATTGCAGGCTAAATTAAAAAATCTACCAATTTGTCCGGGAGTCTATTTTCATAAAGACAAAGACGGCGAGATTATTTATGTTGGTAAAGCAGCGATACTCAAAAATCGCGTCAAACAGTATTTTCGAAATACGCGTGATATGGATATAAAAACTAAAGCCTTAGTGGCTGAGATTGCTGACACTGATTGGGTTGAAACCGAAAGCGAGATTGATGCTTTGTTCCTGGAGGCCGAGATGGTCAAGCGCTATATGCCTAAGTTCAATATTTTGCTGCGTGACGATAAGTCATTGATATTCGTTCGGATTGATATGAAAAATAATTGGCCATTCATTAGTTTTACGCGTAATCCGGCTGATGACGGCGCTGAATATTTTGGTCCATATTATAATGCTTTTGCGGTCAAAAAAGCTTTGCGATATTTGCGCAAAATATTTCCATATTATACTAAGTTTCCAGGTTCAGACCCTGTAAAGAATAGGTTGGATTTGGATGACCATCTAGGTCTGTCGCCAATTGGTATGACGAGTGATGAATATAAAGCCAATTTACGCAAACTAGTCAGTTATATCAATGGCAATCGCAAAACTTTGATTAATGAGCTGGAACGTGACATGAAGACGGCTGCTAAATCTCAGGATTTTGAAATGGCTGCTAAGGTTCGTAATAAACTATTCAACTTGCGTGAATTGCAACGACGGATTATGTTTGGCGACAAGGAATTTTTGGATATTAGTAAAGACGAGGCGCTGCGTGATCTGACTGACTTATTAGGATTATCAAAGATACCGATTAGGATTGAAGGCTACGACATTTCGCATATGAGCGGCACCAATGTTGTTGCTAGTATGGTGGTGTTCACGAATGGCGTTAGTGACAGAGGTGAGTATCGTAAATTTAAAACTCACACTGACAAGAATGATGATTTTTATAATATGCACGAGACGATCACTAGGCGTTTAAGTGAAAAAAACCTAAAAAGTTGGGGCAAGCCTGATCTCGTTTTAATTGATGGCGGCAAAGGTCAATTGGATGCTGCCATTAAGGCTCGCGATGAGCGTGGTATGCAAGCAATACCATTTATTGGTTTGGCGAAACGTGATGAACAGATAGTCATTGCTAATTTGAACGGCTACACTAAATCTGTTAAGCAGCCTTTGCAAGGATTGTCCTTGCAAAGTGAAAAAATGGCAGAATTGGAAGGTTATGCTACTAAATCAGATGATTTTACGTTGATAAATCTACCAAAGGCAACTCATATTATTAAACTTTTGCAGCGAATCCGTGATGAATCGCATCGTTTCGCAGTTAGTTACCATACGGTATTAAAGCGTGCCAAACAAACTTCAGGCTTATTGGATGAGATACCTGGGATCGGTCCAAAAACCAGGTCAAAATTGATTCGTAAATTTGGTAGTATGCGCGGGATTAAAGCTGCTTCAGAGGCTGATATAACCGCGTTGGTTGGTCCAGTCAAAAGTCGACTTGTTATAAACCATACACAAACTGTATAATTCTAATTAGCATATGCTTAACGAAAATAAAACTATAGCATCAAAGCATCCATTAAGCTTAAATTTTAAACGTGGCTTTACGATTGTCGAATTAATAGTAGTTATTACGGTTATTGGTATTTTATCGACGGTTGTCGCGCTGAGTTATAATGGCTGGCAAAAGTCAACTATTGCATCACAACTAAAAAGTGATCTTCGTGGTGCAGCCAGTGCTATGGAGAGCTCTAGAACGTTTAATAACACCTATCCTGCCTCGGTGCCGTCGTCCTTTCACTCTAGTTCAGATGTAACTGTATCTGGTGGTAGTAGTGATGGCAAATTGTATTGCATGGAAGCAGTTAGCTCCAAAGATACAACAATCCATTATTACATTGATCAAAGTAATGGTAGCCAAGGTGCGCAGCTGGGTACCTGTGCGACAAGGTCAACTGCACCTATAACACCTGTTAATTTAGTAGCTACGGCAGGGTCTAGTATTAATTTGACTTGGGATGCAGTCGACGGAGCAACTAGTTATATTGTTCAGCAGTCAAACGGCAGTACACTGTTTTCCGATGCGTCAACAATCGCTACTCCAACAAGCAATTCGGCTTCATCAGGTTTATTGGCGACTAACACGACATATTATTATCGAGTACAAGCAGTCAACTCTTATGGTCAAAGCAATTGGTCTACTGTCGTTAACGCCACTACTATACTGGTGCCGGCCGCCCCACTGAGCCTTATCGCTACGACATCGTCTAGTACAGCTATTAATTTAACATGGAGTGCGGTCAGTGGAGCGACTAGTTATACTGTGCAGCAAGCAAGTAGCGATCAATTCTCTGATGCGTCAACAATCGCCACTCCAGTTGGTACTTCGGCTTCGTCGACTTCATTATTAACTTTTACGACCTATTACTACAGGGTGCAGGCAGTTAATGCTAATGGTCAGAGTGGCTGGTCAAATATGGCTAGTGCAACTACACTACATGGCTGTACGGTCAGCCCGAACCTTTATGGGGTGTATCCAGATTGTTATGCTTACGATTCGTTACCAGTTGCCAGCTCCGTATCTGGTTACTGGTCAACCGCCCCATCTGGCTATCTGCTAGAAGATGGTTCAGCTATCTCGAGAGCAACTTACTCAGATTTGTTTGCAGCTATTGGTACAGCCTATGGCGCTGGTGATGGATCAACTACCTTTAATCTTCCAGAC
>CAIUMO010000006.1 GCA_903900345.1 uncultured bacterium
GCGTTTTATCGCCATCGATAACCAACAGTGCATCAAGCGTGAGCTCTTTTGTGCCTTCCTGGAGGAGGTCCACCAGTAGGGTCTCTTTTTCGGCGACAATAAATTGTTTGCCACCGATCTTAACGACTGCTTTTGTCATTTAATAATTCCTTATTACTTTTTACTAATCAGTTGTCGATTATAACAGATGTAGACTGTCGACGCAATGCTATCACCTACTAACCACCTAAATATGTCTTTTCTTAATTTAAGCTGATATAATCATACTATGACTGATGGTGGGACCCCTATTAATAAGCTCATTGAGATGAGACATAAAGAATACAATCTTATAAAAGACACTTATTGTCCTCTCCTAAATGAAATAGTGTACTTTAATAACAAAGGATTCTATCACGCAACGCATGATGGACGTGGAAAAATCAGAGGCGAACTCGATGCTCGTATGCGCTTACATTTGTTGCCATATATAGCTACCGTGATCAAGAAATCTAATCAATTTGGTAGCCCTGCTCGTATAATTCCAAACAATAGTCCAAATAGTAAGACAGGCCATGAATTAATCTTTTATGAACTACGTCATAGTTTAAATACTCATAAAACGATCTCTGTTATCTTGCGTAAACAAGGGAATGGGCAATTGCACTATTTTAGCGTTAAATATGCGAGAAAACAAAACAGACTACGATAAGTAGTCTGCATTGTTGTGCCTGCTTTTCCTGTGTAGGAGATTCCTTAACAGAGACTCGAGCTTACGCTCTCACAAGCACATAAATATTATATCAAATAGAGCTTATTGGCGCAATATTAACAACGTATTAACTATATCTGCCCGCCGCTATACAGCAAAATTACAACGATACCGAATAACAGCAACCATACAAATTTATGCAAACCATGATGTTGATACCAGGCCGTACGGCTGGCTTCGGGTGATTTGCGACGATAAATAAAAGCGTAAAAAGCCACGATCATAGCGATTAATATTAATGCCAGGCCAGCAATCGCCGCAGGTGTAACTGACTGGATAGCGACAGTAATTTTAGTGAGCAGATTAATCTTGCCAGCCGATGCGACCTGTGTGTTTGTCGATGCCGTCTGCTTAGTTGCAGCGACAGCCGCAACCGCCGCTGGTTTGCCGTATAGCGCAACGACTAACAATGTTGATTCACCATTCAAATCGCCACTAACGGCAGCAAAACCAACATCTTGATAGCTGTCTCGCAATAAATTATCTCTATGTTCAGGTGAATTCAGCCAAGCCGTCACCATTGCCTCAGTCGATGTAAAGCCCTTGGCTAAATTCTCACCGGCTTCATCGTAACTATATTTAACATCACCAAACCATTTCCAAGGTTGAGTACCATCAGGCGAAACATGATCCCAATATTGCTTGGCAAACATATCCTGAGCCTTTAAATAAGCCGCTTGGTTCAACTGAGCATTCAGCTTTAATGGCGATACGCCGGCCGTTACCCTAGCCTGATTCGTCTGATCAAATAATGCATTGATAGTAATATCTGACTGAATCCCAAGCACCTGGCCTGTCGTCGCCACGTTATAGCCCAGCTGTATACCAATTACCGCAAAAACCAGCGCCACTAATCCATAACCGCGAATTAAATGTGGTCGATAATTATTCTTACGATGCGGCACAACCGCCATCTTGATATGGTGACGCGCCCGTTTTACAACCGACTTAACCAATGTTTTGCTTTTGTTTGTCTTCGTCTTCACGATGATACTAATATAAAACACTTATGCCTGAAAAGCTAATTATAGTTAATCAATCACCAATAGGTTATAATTTAGGTCAATGATTTACCAAAAAAATTCATCAAAACAAAGGCCCGTAAAACATAATATCTTGCTACTTGTAGCGGCTTTTTTCATCTTTTGGACGCCAGTTATAATATTCTCAAAAATAGCCGGCGAAGTTATCGAAAAAGAACCAATCGGTATCGATTACACTATTCTTCATGCCATCCACGATCAGGCGACACCATTACTTGATCAGGCATTTATATTCATCACCAACCTAGGTAGCGCCGAGACCATAATAATAGTTACACTATTAATTTTTGCCTACCTGTTATACAAACACCAACGGCAAAATGCACTTATCTTATTCGCAAGCGTCAGCGGCGCCGCGGTAGCAAATCTTATCCTTAAAGCGTTATTTCATCGTATTCGACCAAGTCTGTGGAATCTGGTCATTACAGAGACGGGCTATTCGTTCCCCAGCGGCCACGCCATGCTTAGCAGCGCACTAATCCTAAGCATCATATTTATTATCTGGAAAACTCGTTGGCGTTGGCCTGGATTAGTAGCTGGAGTGTTATTAATCGGCTTGATCGGCCTGTCCAGATTATATTTAGGAGTCCACTACCCCACCGACATTATCGCCGGCTGGAGCG
This sequence comes from uncultured bacterium, assembly GCA_903900345.1. Lineage (GTDB taxonomy): Bacteria > Patescibacteriota > Saccharimonadia > Saccharimonadales > Saccharimonadaceae > UBA1547. The sequence goes on from CAIUMO010000006.1 coordinate 2,418, forward strand.
TCAGTATTTTGTGGTTATTAATCGTACTAGTTATTACAAAAAATTTATCAATCAAACTGCACAATAAAAAACTATAATCATGCATGAATTCTGTCGAGGTCAACACCGACTTTATCTGTTGTCAATTTTACCAGCATAACCATCAATAACATTCGACAAATCATCAAAGCGCTTGTCTACCGCTTCGAATTTATCATCTACAGCGTCAAATCGTTTTTCTACGTATTTGAATAACTTCGTAAATTGGTCTTCGCTCATGTATTTATTGTACCACTTTTGGTAAATATTGATTATTTTATGTATTGTTGAATCTTAGCTTTGGCAGCGTTTAATGAATCTGCGTCTGGCTCCATCACATAAAGCTGCAAATTACCCATACTGTACGTAATATTATGACTATCCGCACCAGTCACACTGATTGATTCGACGCTCCATTTGATCATATTGTCCAGTTGGTTTTTGATTAATGTAGTTATACTGTCAGAATCCATATCGGTTTGAATTGTCCGTTGCAATGACGCCAAGATTTGCTGGTATTTAACCAACGTATTAGGATTGTTCATCTTGGCAATAATCGCTTCAATGACACGTTGTTGATTCTGTCCCCTTGTTCGATCGCCAGCCTCAAATGAATGTCGCTCGCGGGCAAAGCTCAACGCCTGACTGCCATTTAAATGATTGACGCCAACTACATATTGATTATCATCAGCCGAAAAATTATATTCCGAAACAACATCAACGCCACCCAGTACATCAACGATATTAGTCAGCGATGAAAAGTTAATACGCAAATAATAATTAATTGGTACAGCATACAGATCTGCCATAGTCTGAACCGACATATCGATACCATAAATACCAGCATGGGTCAGTTTGTCACGAACGCCAGTCGTGCCATGCAGCTGAACATAATAATCCCTGGGCGTATTAACCAACAAAATTTTATGCGTTTGTGGATTAACAACGACCATAATATTAACGTCACTACGTGACACCGTCGACACATCACCATAGGTATCGATACCGCTGATATACAAAACAAATGGTTTTGATACATCTGATTTGGTGACAATTGTGTCTTTTTTGACTTTGATATTCAGTTTACCAATTACTTTGATAGTTTGATAAAAAGAATCATAATTTTCATTTAGCAGCTGCAGATACGAACTTTTGATGACCGCCATATTGACTGATTTGTCATCCAAAGCGGCTGTTATGCCGCTGATATTGTCATAATTTACATAGCTAACTTTGGACTGTTTATTAACCTCGGACCTAACTAAATCATTATTAACGTCAGTGTTAATGATACCCATTCGATTGACACCAGAGCTCAAATTAACAGCCTGATTCGATTTAGCAATAATGCTATATTCCTGCCAAGTATAGTTGGCTTCTTGGATACTGTTCAAAAAAATATTTGTACTAATACTAGTCGATATAACATAGACATTAGCTACAATTATTAGTGCTGACACCAAAGTCGTTGAAATTTCACCCCTGGGCGACAGCTTCTTTTTAAAGTTTAAAAACAGCAGCCATATAATAACCAGACTTGTAATTAATATGATGATCGCCAAATATTTAGCTGGAATCAGTTTAGCGTCAACAACCAAATAAGCCGCTGCAATGTAACTGATGGCTGTGATAATGGCGATTACTTTACTGATAATTTTTAATGATTTAGCATTTAACATATTACTCATCACCCAACTTAACAGTTATAAGATTATGGCGTAATCTATGCAAATAATAATACGCCGCAACACCAACAGCACTGGCAGTCGTATCAATCATAACGTCACTCACCTGTCCACTGCGGCCGGATATGAATAATTGGTGAACTTCATCGAATCCGGCATATGATAACGAAAACAGAATACTCAACAATATCGCCTTTTTGGTTGTAAATCCGTATTCCTTGACGATGTTATATATCAATACACCCAACACCAAATATAGAAAAATATGTGCTGCCTTGCGGGTTAAAAACGTTAAGACCTCCTGCGACAAACTAATATGCAAAGTGTTGATAATATCGTTCACAATTACCGCACTGCGGCCAGACGAAATACCTGCGGCTTCATTCGAAAACAGGAAGATAATTATCATCCATATAATTAACAGTAAATACTTATATCGAATCTTCATATGTCTATTGCTCGATTGTTGGTTTTGAACGTCTACGACCACTAAAGTCCAAGATTTTATCTTTAATAACCATGATAACTGATTTATTTAATATAATGACGACAACGATTATTATTAACAGGTTAGCAATATTACCGATGGCATTATTATAGTGGTATAGAGCCACTGTGAATAAATAAAGAACAGCAATCTTTACAAATATCCACCTTTCATAAGTAATTCTTACGTATTTTTTAACATCATAATGCCTGTAAATTGCCATAGTTAAATATGCAGCCGCTGTGGACATAGCTGCTGCGTATATACCAATAGATTTTATAAAAACTAGATTCAAAACAATGTTTATAGTTGCTGCTATTATCGAGGTTAATGCAATCTGCTTTGTTTTTTTCTTGGCAATATAAATTGCTCCATATAAACCACCTAATGCACTAAACAGAGCAGCAGATATCAATATGGGTATATATTGGTAAGCATCTTTATATTTTGAATCTATCAATACATTAAATACTATAGGTATGCCAGCTATTAGCACCAGGCCAAGTCCACTAAAAAGTCTAAGACTTGCATTAATAGTTTCAGAGAAAAATTTGTCTCTATTTTTATCATCTATATAAATAGATGCGGATTCTGTCCAAGATAAACCAAATATATTAAATATACTTGTAAATATTGCTGCATATTTATTAGCGACTGCGTAAATGCCATTGGCTGCTACACTGATAGCAATCGAGACAATCGTCCTATCAGATAGGTTAATTACCCACCATGAAACTCTATCTGGTATCAGTGGAAATGAATATTTAACAAGTTTTTTCTTTAAATTATTATCGCGATTTCCAAGGCTTATATAATTGTAAAGTTTTAAAGAGAAAAATAAATATATAACACCAGCTAAATTTGCTATAAGCAAAGACGTAAGCATGCCCTGCGCGCCAAGTCTCATATACGCGACCAGGACTAATGTCGTAATTAGGCTGACAATCCCCACCACTATATATGCAATCGTAAATTTTCTACCCTTACCTATTCCTCGAGCAAACTGCAAAAATAGATAAAATATTGCCGATGCACAAACATATAATAAAGTCGTATACTCGTACTTTACGTGTATGTACCTATTAATTATTAGGTATAAAGTGGTACATATAAAAAGAGTTACCATTAAAAGCTGAATGACATTTGATATGATCTTTTTCTTTTCATACTCATTACTTCTTGCGTCTACCAAAAAACGAAACGAAGCCATTTCAAGCTGAATGGTAATTATTGGAAATAAAAGTGCAGAATAGTTAATAATCAAATCCACTAGCCCATAATCACTAGGAGATAAGAAAATTGTATATATAGGAAGCAACAAAAAGGACATCAATTGACTAAAAATCATTCCCAATGCAATCGTTAGTGTATTATTCAAAAGTTCTTGTTTTTTCATACTTTATAAGCCCCATGAAACAGACCTGCAGACTTGGTTCGAACATAATTCAGAATATTTGTTTTAAAATTATAGAACCTAGCCATATTGTTGTATCCCGCATAAGATGTAATTGCGTAAAACCTATACGTCAATTTTGATTTCCCATCTTTTATAATATGGTTTCTATATTTACTGATTATAGATATTAGCTCTTTTCTTTCATCATTAAAGCTATCATCGAATAAAGGAATCTGAACAAATATAAACAATGCTTCCATAAACAATCTGTTTTCAGCCGACAGTATAATACGAGGATGCCTCATTTTTATGTAATTTTGAATGTCTTTTGCGAACTTCAACCCAGCCATCCTTTTAGGTCTAAATTTAGAATTTATAACACTGCCTTCTCGTTGCCTGTAAAAGTAATACTTACGACAATCAGTTACTATCTTTTTTGATTTTGAAAATATTTTATATGTTGTTCCCAAATCTTGATTGATGCAACCACTAGGAAAAAGTATACCGTCAAATAGATCTCTTTTGTATAGCTTGCCCCAAGCATTATTATTTATGTTCTTTTGGTAGAGCATATCTTGCAGAGCAAGCTCTGCATCAATCACTTTGGCTCTGCTTGCCTTTTTAGTTAATTGGGCATATGAATTATTATCGCCATATAATCTTATGTGTCCGCATACAGATATATTGCAATCATATTTAATTAGATTTTTGTATAAACTCTGGACCATTTGCGGAAGAATGTAATCGTCACCATCGACAAATGTAACGTATTTACCGCTAGTTAGTCCTAAAGCTAAATTTTGAGAATCCGACTGACCGCTATTTTTTTTATGTATAACTTTAATTCTTTTATCATTTTTTGCATACTCATCACAAATCTCTGAACAACCGTCTGTAGAGCCATCATTGACTAAAATAATTTCTAAATTTTTATAAGTCTGATTCATGACTGAGACGATACATTGGCGTAATAAGTCTTCTACTTGATAGATAGTTACAATTACGCTCACTAACGGCATCTCGGTAATTCTATGCATACGTGTTCTCTAGATATCTTGTTGTTTTATTGTTAATTCTAATATTCGTTGATATATACCTACTCTCTGATATGACTAGATATAAAATTGGCATTATCGAGTAATAGGAGTAGAAGATTGTAATGGTCAAAGTTGACAATATAAAAATCAAAAGTGGTGAAATAATTTCGATTTTATTACCGATTCTTGATATCTTATAGAATATTTTTCGGTATATTAAAGTTGCGATAAATAATAATATAATAAAACCAGTTAAACCCCACATTACAACAATCTCGATGATAGAGTTGTGTACCATAAGATAATTTTTATTAAACATGCTATTTATCTTTATCGGATAATCAACTAGGCCTGTTCCGTACAATAAGATTGGAGGATTATTCATTAGAATGTCGGTATACTCTGAATAAAGGTCTAGTCTACCGTTACTAACGTCTGCGGTGTCCATTCTTACTGCATACATATTATTAAAATAGGTAGATAAATCACTTTGCATAAAAACAAAAAACGAAATAGCAATAACAACCACACCACTAATAATAGCTTTTTTGCTCTTCGGCATAAAAAATATGTTTAACAAAAACGCGAAAATAAATGCCAACAAAAATCCTCTTGATCCAGTAGCTAACCCTATTATCAATAGAATAGCAGCAAGTAAAATAGATACTTTTGAACGATATTTCCGAGCCATAATCATAAGCCCAGCTATCCCAGTCAATGCGTACATAGCTAAGTAATTAGAATCTTGCCACATTTGACCATTATAATTCGCACTATGAAGCACTACTGGCGATCCTAGCCTTATGTCACCTACGGCGAAGCCCCCAACCGAAAATTGAGTAATAGCCATACAAAGCGCCAGCACAATAACGCCAATCGTCCACGCAACAATAGTTTTATATAGCCCCCCTTCGACATCGTATTGACCGTAGCCTAATATCAATAGGATTACTACACATACAACAAACCCAAGAACGCTTAATGTATTTATGCTTATGATTGTAGGATAAATAAGCTCCAATATAATTTCATAAAATATCAAGACTATTGCTAATATTATTACAGCATTAACCTTGAAAGTATTAATCTTATTCTTTCGCAGATTTTCATATAGGCTTATTATTAGAAATGCAACATGTATAACGTATAAATTGCTGGCAATATTGCAAGGTATCAAAAAAAAGTAATATATAATCCTATGGTCACTCTTCAGTAATAACATAAAAAATAAAAAAAATGTTATCAGTAAATAACTTGGGATTGCAGAAAAATAATAATTTTTCAAAATTATAACAATGGAAGATAAGGCTATTGCAATTATAAGCATTATGCCTACATTATTTTTAGATTGATTACTTCTGCGATTCATATTTTACCTTATAGTAATTAGCTAAATTACCCACTTCGCTGACCACATCGAACCCCATATCTATTATTCGACTTTTAGTATCTTCACGAGGCGTTAGTGGTGACTGTAATACCTGATTTGCCCAATAAGCAGCCTTATAGTCCAAACTTATAAAATGACAATCTTTAGTTACAGCAACGTCATGCGTAACAACATCAGAAAAATAAGTACGTAAGCCAGATGCTTGAGCTTCAATAGACACAACGGGCAACCCTTCGAACCTAGAAGGCATTACAAACACATCCATTGCTTGCATTAGATCTGGAATATCAGATCTAGATCCTAAGAACCTAACTGCATTCTTTAAACCTAATTCTTTTACCCTATACTCGATATCGGCCATTCCATTTCCGTTTCCAACTAGCAACAAAACTGAGTTTTTATTTTTTCTGTATATTTCATTAAATATTTCAATCAAGAATTCATGATTTTTTTGATAATCAAATCTGCCGACGTGACCTATTACTAAACAATTTTTACTTATTTTTAAACTATCACGAACTTCTGCTCGTTTTTTGGGATTATACCTAAATTTCTCGACATCGATTGCATTATTGATAACCTTATATCCTTTGGCATTTTTACCAAACATAAAGTTAGCAGCCTCATTAGAACATCCAATCATGTCCGTCGCTGTGTATTTAATTAGTCCTTTTGCAGAATTTCGTATTTTTGCTTTGAGGTTCTTATCAAAGCTAGCGTTGTGACTATGGGCAATTCTTACGGGGACCCCTGCCCTCTTCGCAATTGCTAGTGGCAATGCAGATAAAGAATCCAGATGAGAATGTACGATTTTGTATTGCGGATTGTTGCGTAGGAAAGTAGATAGATCCTTTTGATATCTAATAAGATTCTTAAATGATATCGGCGAAAAATGGTATATATTTCCGCCTAAGCTTAGTATTTCATCATCATACGCACCTTTTTCAGATCGATGTACAATAAAGTCGAATTGAATTTTGTTTCGATCGATATTGCGATAATAATTCATAAGCATTGTTTCAAGACCGCCTCGGTTCATAATAGTTACAATCTGTAATATGCGAATCGGGGCATTATCTTTTGTAACATTAGTCGCTTCGTATATGTCTTTCATCAGAGGTAATACTTTATCTAGCCTGTAATCTTGCACTACTAATTTTCCATTTGCCGCCATTTTATTCCGAATATTAACATTATTGAAGATGAACTCAACTTTATTAACAAGTGTTTTGTGGTCGTTAATTAGAACGATGAATCCATTGCTGTTATCTTGAACTAAATCCCTGCTTCCACGGCATGAAGTTGTTATTACTGGTATGCCAGCTTGCATGGCTTCCATAATGTTAACAGGTAGCCCCTCGCGTAGTGATGAAGAAACTGATAAGTCTGATATTTTCAATAGGTGTGGTATGTCTTTTCGAAAACCCAAAAAGTGAATATTATTATTTAGGTTTAACTTGCCTACTAAATCTTGACATTTGCCACTTTGGCTATCTTTGCCAGGCAGCAACAGGTGCATTGCATGATTATTTTTTATTAGTTCGGCTAATGAATTAATAAGCCATAACTGATTCTTGTTTTTGTTTAGTTCGGCTGGATAAATCATTACAAAGTCATCATCATTTAGACCGATCGATTGTCGCAATTCGGTCTTTTGTCGTTTGGTCATTTTAAAATCAAATTTTTTTGGATCAATGCCAACACCTGGTACGTATTGAACGTTGGTTTTGAATTTACTTTTGGCTAATTCGTAATCTTCTTTGTTGATAGTAATCAATGTATCCGTAAACCTGGATAATACTTTTTCAATCGGATAAAATATTAGCCAATTAGTTATTGGTGCGCCTTTAAAAAAGTGAAATCCATGCGCTGTATAAATAACACGCGTGCCTTTTTTGCGTGCCGTAATTGCTGCCAATCGAGTTACTACCCCCCCCCATTGGCGTGTGTGTATGAATAATGTCGTATTTTTCGGCATTTACTATCTTTTTAAGCTGCTTTATAGCCCTAAGATTATTTAATTTAAATGGACTACGCTCGAAACTGATGACATGCTTCTTGTCACAATAAGGTATATTTTCAGTACCGTTGGTCGCTACGTGAACTTCATAACCATTCTCTTTGAAATACTTCAAAAATGGCGTATGAAATGCCAGTATGTGCGAATCAACAGTGGCTGTGAATAATACCTTTTTCATCATGCGGCCTAGTTATTCTTTTCTGATTTAGTATTATCCTGACGGCGCACTACCGAACGTTTACTGGTTTTGCCTGCTTGCGAAGGAAGTTTGGCATAAAATACAGGCTGCTGATTGACAGCAATTCGCGGTTGTTTAATTGCATCACTAACAACGCCTTCGTTGTAGCCATCACTTTTTAAGACAGTCAGAATAGTTTTGTATAGACACTTTAAATCCATCAAGATACTCATATTCTCTACATACTCAGCATCGTAGGCGACTTTGTGCGGTACACTGGCAGCTAGTTCGTCACGACCATTGACTTGTGCCCAACCCGTAATACCTGGGCGTACGCTGAACACACCATACTTCTGACGTTCGACAATTAATTCATCTTCGTTGTGCGCAGCACCTGGTCGTGGGCCAACAATTGACATGTCGCCATTTAGCACATTAAAGAGTTGTGGTAGCTCATCGAGTGATGTCTTGCGTAGGATTGCACCCGACCTAGTGATATATTTATTAACGTCTTTGAATTTATTAGGTGGCAATTTTGGTGCATCAGTCCGCATTGTACGAAATTTATATATCGTAAACGTTCGGATATTCATACCGATACGCTGTTGTTTGAAAAATACTGGCCCGTTACTCTCTAACTTAATAATCGCGGCGATGATAATACCAACGGGTAATGCCATCAAAAAGATAACAAGTGCAAATGCAGTATCTAGTGGTCGTTTGATAAATTTTTGATACATACACCAGTACTCCTTGTTTAATTTATTTCTTTTTAGCGACTTTTTTTGATACAGTCTTTTTAACGCTTGCCTTTGCCGTTTTTTTAGCTAATACTGGCTTGGCTTTTTTAGTCACAGTTTTGTTACTCTGCTGATAATCGTAGACAAAGAATAATGCAATTACAGATATAATGAAGCCTACAGCTGTCGCTAAAGCCATCTGAATTACTTGATTAACATTGTATGGCTTGGTTTCAAGGCTGGCATTGTCGACTACCTGAATGTTGTCGTCAGAATACAGCAATTTAGATTGAGTTTTGAATGATGCAACCGCACTATCAACTAACGATTGGCTAGTTAATGATTTTTTAGAAGTAACTGTTACGTCAATAACAGCCGTGCTTTTAGTATTCGCCACGTTTGTTGAGCTTAATAAGTCATCGTATGTCATATTAAATTTACGATCGGCAATAACTGGCTCTAATACACGACGAGATTTGAATAACTCGATATAGTTATTAATCAGCGTAATGTCTGTAGTGGCAGTTTTATCAACAGGATTGATTAAAATTAGAGTGGCACTACTTTTATACATTGGCACTTGAATAAACACGTTATAACAAAAGCCAACGGCCAGACCAGCGATTGTTAATGCTAAAACAAGCTTCCATTTACTGATATAGAATTTTAATAGATGATATAGATTGATTTCTTGCACAGCTTTGGCTCTCCTTTTAATTACGAGTTGGCGATTATTCTGACATACAAAAAAGAGACGCCCTCGTCTCTATTTTTTGTGAAACCTCAGAAAGATTCTGTCGCCCACTTCACCTTATTTCACTAAACAATATATTACTATATTTATGTAATTTTGTAAAGCGTTTTACGATTTATCTAGCTGTTTTAGTCGTTGTCAAACGAAAACCACTCGGGATCTTCGTGAATATCCTGTACTACCTGCTCCCAAAATTGCTCTAATGAAGCCTCATCAACTGGCTCGTCCAACGAAATATCATCTTGGGGACGATGGTCGTCAGATATATCATCAGCTGACTGATCGATTTTTTGGAATTGAAGATAGTTTAATAATGACATTTTTATTTTTGTTTACCTATACCTTAATTTAAGCATAAACATCAAATAATGTCAAATTGTGATATTACTAGGCTTTTTGAAGTGATACGGTCAAATCGGCACCATCAATTTTGACGTTAGCTACGAACGATTTTTGACCAGATTTTGACAACTGTGTCGTCAGGGTTTCGTCGATAATTACCTGTTGATTATCAATAATCGCCTGTTTGAGCTCGGCATCATCTGTTGCCAAAACCAATTCAATGCGGTCATCAATATTCAGACCAGCATCTTTGCGAGCTGATTGAATATGTCGGATAACCTCACGGGCGATACCTTCACTTCGCAGTTCTGGCGTAATTACCAAATCAAGTGCGAATTCGTCACCCAATTTAACTGATTTAACGTTCAATTCTTCGCCTAGGATATCGGCGAAATCGACAAATTCACCCAGTGTTGACACTGTGACGCTAGCTAGTGGCTGACGAACTTTTTGATGTTCACGGGCGCGGATACTAAGGCCTTGATTGACGTAGTCACGAACTGTTTCCATCTCGGTTACAACTAATTCATTAATGTGTCCAACCGTTGGCCAGTCCAGCAAGTGAACACTGGCGCCACCAGTTAGCTTTTGATACAACTCTTCGGCCAAAAATGGCGTAAATGGCGCCAAAACCATAGATAACTGGACCAAAACATAATGTAACGTCCGATAAGCATTATTTTTGTCGGTGTCATCACCGGCTTTCCAAAAACGGCGGCGTGAACGGCGAACATACCAGTTGCTGGCATCTTCAATAAATGGCAGCACTGGTTTAAGCGCGCCAGCCACATCGTAACCATCCATTTTGGCTTCAACTTCGGCGGTTAATTGATGTAGACGACTGACAACCCAAATATCGAGTGGGTTCGTCAGTGATTCAACTGGATCAGACAAATCGCCTTTGAATTCCCACTTGTCGACTTCGGCATACATCGTGAAAAAGTCGTACATATTCCAAATCATCGACAATTTGCGAGCAACGTCGCCAACTTCTTTGTCCTGCAATGCAAAATCTTCGCCGCTGAGTAGCGGACTAGACAATAACAAGAAGCGTAGACTGTCAGCGCTAAATTTATCCATTAATATATTTGGGTCGGTAAAGTTACCATAGCTTTTACTCATTTTGCGACCATCATCGCCAGCAATTGTTCCGGTGACAATAACGTTTTTGAAGGCGTTATGACCAAATAGTCCAACGTTTACGGCGTGGACATAATAGAACCAAGCCCTAACTTGACCAACGTATTCAACAATAAAATCGCCAGGAAAATTAGCCTCAAATTTGGCGACATTTTCGAATGGATAATGGAATTGTGCAAATGGCATACTGCCACTTTCAAACCAACAATCTATAACTTTGTCGATGCGCGAGTATTCAACACCATCAATCGTAAATTTAATATCATCAACCCATGGACGGTGATAATCTTCCAATTCGACACCACTTAATTCTTTTAATTCAGCATAACCGCCAATAACTTTGACGAGTTCATTACCATCAGCATCAATTCCCTTCCAAACTGGCATAGCTGTCGCCCAAAAGCGATCACGCGATAAATTCCAGTCCGGTGCTGTTTCAATGGTCTTTTCGAATCGACCGTGTTTAATGTGCTCTGGGAACCAATTAATATTGTCAGAATTTTGCTCTAACATCTCGGTCCGTTGACCGTCGATATCCATAAACCAGCTGGGATGAGCCCGATAAATCAGACGATTGCCGGTGCGTGGATTGTGTGGATATTCATGCTGAATATAATCAATTTTCCAAACGACACCACGTTCATGCAAAGTTTTGGCGATGGTTTTGTTAATGTCCCAAATGTCACTACCTAACCATTCAGTTTCGATATATTTACCGTATTCGTCCAAGACGTGAACGACCGGAATCTTGTTTTCCTGCGCTAGGGCAAAGTCTTCTTCGCCGTAGGCTGGCGCAATATGAACAATACCGGTGCCTGATTCGGTTGTGACATAATCGGCTGCCCAAATTTTGTGTGCATTGTTGCCACGGTCACCAAATAGCGGTTCGTAAGTTAAACCAACTAATTTTGAACCCTTGAGTGTTCGGATGATTTTGTAATCCAAAACAACATGTTTTTCGTTCGTAAATACACTATCCAACAGATCTTTGGCAACGATAAATCGTTCGCCATCCAGTTCGACTTCGGCATAAGTCAACTTTGGATTAATAGCTAGCGCCGTGTTGCCTGGCAAAGTCCAAGGTGTCGTCGTCCAAGCCAATAAATTAACTTTTTCGTCACCATCTTGCAGTTTGAACCTGACATATACGCTTGGGTCGGTCACAACAATATAGGCACCAGCGTCCATCGTGACTTCGGCCTTTGACAGTGGCGTTGCCCATTTAGTGTCATACATTAATACACGTTCGCCTTCATAAATCTTACCTTTTTCGTATAGCTGTTTGAACGCCCACCAAACGGATTCCATAAAATCTTTGTCCATGGTTTTGTAGGCGCCTTTAAAGTCAACCCAACGGCCAATGCGGTCAATTGTACTTTCCCAAGTGTCACTGATTTGAACCATACTTTCACGGGCGGTTGTAATGTAATCAGCCAGACTGATTTTAGTGCCGATATCATGGCGGTCGGTAATGCCAAGTTTTTTCTCGACAAAGTTTTCGGCAGGTAATCCGTGACAATCCCAGCCCCAACGGCGTTCGACGCGCTTGCCCTTCATCGTCCAATAACGCGCTACACCATCCTTAATTGCTGAACCTAGTAAATGACCATGATGAGGCAAACCGGTCAAAAACGGCGGACCATCGTAAAAGACATACGAATTTTCGATTGGTCGTTGATTAACTGATTTTTCAAAAGTATTATTTTGCTTCCACTGAGCAACTAAATCTTTTTCATATTCCAATGCTCGCCTGCGGGTGCCTGATTTAAATTTCATTTTGTTTCCTTTCTTTGAAAAACAAAAAGCCTCTATTTAGTCACTGGAATCCTGTATCTTTTATTCTTGAATTTAGAATAAAAGGCGCGGGACGGTACCATCCAGTTTCTAAAAAGAGGTTCTTTTTAGCGCTTAGTTGTTCGATCTGACGGGTCGATTACCGTTTGAACATTCGTGGTTGATAGTCACTCACCTAAATATAGGACGTTCAGTTTATTATTATAAGCAGTCAAGCTGTCGTGCGCAAGTCTGATTAAATTAGCTAGGCGAATAAACTTTGACCAAAAACAATAATAATCATAGCAATGCCAATCACAATCAAAGACGCAGCGGCAAATTTGTCATAATCTTTTTGAATAAAAGATTTAATATATGTCGACGTTTTTTTCGACAAATAAAGATTGTCTTCGTTAACGTTATACCTGGTCAAGGCAAAGAACATAATAATCGTTACGACATCAACTGACAAACACCATGGGCATAGCGCGTGAATCGTAAATAGGCTGATATGAAATAGGTAATAAGCAAACAACATAGAGAAAACAGCCATGACTTGGACCGCAAACATAAATTGTCGTGGAAATTTGACGCCACAAAGCCCAGCAATCGCCACCGTAATAAAAACTGGCTCGGACATTAAACCGATAAAACTATTCGGAAAGCCAAACAGTGAGGCATAGACAGTACCAGCCACTCGCCCACAACTAATAACGGTATTAAGATTACAACTTAGCCCAACACTAGGATCCTTGGCGAGCACAATTGCATCAACTGACAACACAAAAGCCGCCAACAAGCCCACGGCCGCCATTATCAAAATCACGATAAATATCCAGCGATTACTATCTTTGCGACCAAAATAATCAGTGATTTTATTGAACATAATAACTCAATTCACTAATTGTTGGCAGTGGTAATCCACGCCACGAATTCTGCAAAATACTGTCGTTACTGATAGCAATAATTGACGGGTATTCGACGATATCATAAGTCTGACAAAACTGCGTGCCATTTGCTGTGTCAGGATCAAGTATTTCCAGATCGTGGCCAGTCTGATGTTTGAAATCACGCAAATAATCAGTCACCGTACTGGTGTAATCATTATTATCCTTATAAATCACTACTATTCGCATGATTACCCCCTACAATATTTTATTCGTGTTTTTTGCTGGATCGTTGTTCAAGAATTTTAACAAAGTCGTCCAAAGTTTTGAATTCATGATAAACGCTGGCGAAACGGACATAGGCAACTTCGTTACGTTTAGCTAACTCGTCTAGAACTTTGTCGCCAATTTGTTTAGATGTAATTTCGTTCTCACCTATCGCATAAAGTCCGTCTTCGATCAAAGAAATCATTTCTTCGACTTCGACTTCGGATGTAAAGAATTTGCCGACTGAATGTTTAATCGCAATTGATAGTTTGTCGCGGTCAAATAACTCACGGTCACCGCTTTTTTTGATAACGGCTAGGTTGGGCTTTTCGACACGCTCATAAGTAGTAAATCGCTTGCCATCTGGTGATTCACGACGACGACGAATCGTAATGCCGTCACTGACTTCGCGCGATTCAATAACTCGGCTATCACCAATGTTATATTTAGCCATGTAAATTAATTATCCTTTTTGTTCTTTTTGCGGCGGCGCAAGAAGGCTGGAGTATCAGACTCGTCATCTTCTTCGTTAGGTTGGTTCCAAATGTCATGAGTATTTTCATCGGCAAACATAGCTGCTGATTCGCTGTGATCAAGATCTAAATTAATGTCGCCAACCGTCTCGTCAGTTAAATTTGTTGAGGCGTTTTTTGACTCGTCTTCATCGTTAGTTGTCGGTTGTTTGTGGAAGTAAGCTGAATCAAAACCAGTTGCAATAACCGTGATGATTAATTCGTCTTCTAGTTCGGCTTTCAAAGTTGCACCAAAGATAATATTAGCGTCTGGCGATACTGCGCTGGTAATAATTTCAGCGGCCTCTTGGATCTCGCTCATACTCATGTCATAGCCACCGGTAACGTTAAATAGTACACCCTTGGCACCATCAATCGAGACTTCAATCAGTGGTGATTCAATCGCCTGTTGAGCAGCCAAAACAGCGCGGTTATCACCGCTAGCACGACCAATACCCATTAAGGCTGAGCCAGCATTGCTCATAATTGCTCGAACGTCGGCAAAGTCCAGGTTGATTAAACCGTGTTCAGTGATTAATTCTGAGATACCCTGAACACCTTGGCGCAAAACATCATCAGCAATCTTGAAAGTTTCAAGTAATGGCGTACGGCGATCAATTGTCTGTAATAAACGGTCATTTGGAATCGTAATCAAGGTGTCGACTTGGCGGCCTAGTTGATTAATAGCCCATTCAGCATTTTGACGACGCTTTTCGCCTTCAAAACTAAATGGTTTTGTGGCTACACCAACCACCAAGATACCTAATTCACGTGCGACTTCGGCTACAACATAGCCAGCGCCACTGCCAGTGCCACCACCGGCACCAATCGTCACAAATACCATATCAGCACCCTTGATGGCTTCAGCGATCTCTGCGCGTGACTCATTGGCTGCTGCTTCACCAACCGAAGGGTCAGCGCCAGCACCTAAACCACCAGTGACAGTTTTGCCTAGATGTAATTTAATGTCAGCTTTACTGTTGTGCAAAGCTTGAGCATCAGTATTCATAGCAATGAACTGAACGCCAGTTAAACCAGCATCCTTCATACGGTTGACGGCTGAACCACCAGCACCACCTACACCCACTACTTTAATGCTGGCAAATGTTTGTATATCGCTTGGTTTTACTTCAGGCATTATATGTTTCTCCCAATATTCATATTCTTTATATAGTATAACACTAGGATAAGAAAACGCTACGCCTTAAAGCGGCCAATTAGTCTAGAAATGATTCCGATACCACTACCAATAGCGTTTTTACCTTTGGTTTTGGCATGATTTTTGCTGATATTGCCATTTTCGGCATCAATTAACATCAAACCTAGCGCGGTTGCGAATTGTGGTTTATCAATACCATCAGCCACTCCGCCGTAACCAGTTGCTGTACCAATGCGGACAGCCAAACCTAGCGATTCTTTGGCGTAGTCAACAATGCCCTTTAGTTGAGCTGTGCCACCTGTTAAAACGGCGCCACTTGGTAATTTGCCGGCTTTGCCAGCTCGTTTTAGTTCACGATTAATAGCTTCAAATAATTCTTCCAGGCGAGCCTCGACGACTTCATCAATATCCTTGGTGCTAAAACTGTATATTTCACCAGCATATTTGACGCTGATACCAGAATCATCGCCATTGCTGACAGCTGAAGCATGCTCTAATTTGATCTGTTCGGCAATTTCAGGGTCGGTTTTGAGGCCGATGGCTAAATCATTAGTAATATTGACGCCACCAATCGGGATCACGGCCGTATATTGCAAATCGCCTTCCTCATAGATAGCTATGCTGGTCGTCGAACCACCAATATCAATCAAAACAACGCCATTTTCAATCTGTTGTTCAGTTAATACTGCTTTGGCAGCGGCCACACCAGCCACGATAATCGAGTTTGGCGCTACTTTGGCTAATTCGGCGGTTTTTTGGAGATTCAACAGATGTGGTGACAAAACTGAAACAACATGAGCATCAATCTCTAGACGAGTGCCTATCATGCCAATTGGGTTTTTGATGTTATCTTGGCCGTCTAATTTATAGGCATGAGGTATAACTTGAAGAATTTCACGATTAGCCGGTACCTTACCGAGGGTCGCGACCTCTTCAATGCGCATAATATCTTCACCGGTAATTTCATGGTCGGCGCTGCCAACGGCAATCATGCCATCAGCGTGGGTGCTAAGAATATGAGCACCATTAATACTCATCGTAGCGGCATCAACCTGGTAACCGCTCATCCGTTCGGCTTCACCCAACGCGTCATCAATGGCTTTGGCTGGACCAGCCAGATTGACTACTGTACCTTTGCGCATTCCACTGTTTGCGACCGCGCCAACACCTACGATAGTTGGTACGCCGGTTGTTCCGTCAATGTGAGCCACAACACAACGAACAGTTGTTGTGCCTATATCTATTCCAACAGCATGTCGAGAGTTTTCTTGCATACTATGAATTATATCGCTTATGTAACGTTTTGCCTAGTAAAAATAGCAACGTCTTGATATTACAAACGTGTTAGAATTTCGGCGCCGTCTTCGGTAATCAGCATTGTATGTTCAAAATGCGCTGCTAAGCTGCCGTCGCGAGTGCTAATCGTCCAAGCGTCATCCTCGGTCTGAATCGCCTCGCCACCAAGTGTCGCCATCGGTTCGATCGCGATCGTATCACCAGGCATCAAAAGTACGCCACTACCCTTGCGTCCGTAATTGGGAATTTCAGGTGCTTGCTGCATTTTTTGGCCGATACCATGACCGACTAAATCTCGAATAATACCTAGTTTGCCGTCATTTAAAACTTTTTCAACAGCAGCGCCAATATCGCCTGTGTAAACAGGACCGTGAATGGCGTCAATTCCAGCGTAAAGACTGCGTTCGGTGTAATTTAATAAATGCTTTTTAATGCCTTTGGGCTCTTCACCGATAACCATCGTAAAAGCGCTGTCAGTCTTCATACCTTTGTAGGTAATTACCAAATCAAAGCTGACAACATCACCTTTTTCGAATCTGTAATTGCTAGGAATACTGTGTACGATTTGGTCATTGGTCGAGACACAAATAACGTATGGAAAGTTAACTTCGGGCGTCAAATAAGTCGCAACTGCGCCGTGCGCCTCAATCTGTTGCTCTACCCAATTGTTGGCCTCTAACTCGCTCATGCCGACGGTAACATATTTTTTCAGTCCATCTAAAATAGTTGCTAGTATTTTGCCGCCCTGGCGCATAGCTTCGACTTCAGCTGGAGTTTTGGTAGGTTGAATCATAATCTTAAATTAACTTGCGTGCTGCAAGTTCCTCTATAATTTTATCGTGAACTTGACCAGGTGTGCCTGATCCATCAACATGGGCGATATTAATACCTTGTTCGGTAAAATAATTCAGGATTGGATAAATTTCTTGACGATAAATTCGTAATCGATCATCAATCGTTTCGGGCGTGTCGTCAATTCGGCCGCGCAACTTTAATCTTTTTATAACTTCAGTGTGTGGCACTTCCAGGACTATAACCAAACCAACCGAACGGCCATGATTAATACGATTTTCAACCAGCCAGCGGGCTTGTTCTAATTTGCGAGGAAAACCATCCAAAACGACTTTATCAACATCAACAGCACGACTTAGGGCGCTACTAACAATTTGGTTAACTTTGTCGGAATCGACTAATTCGCCTGTTTGCTGCGCCTGAAGCACATCGCTGTCGCGCGTATCACGTAATAATTGACCGGCCGAAAGCCAGCGCCAACCTTGACGAGCTGCCAAGAACTGCCCCTGTACACTTTTACCAGCACCAGCTGGACCAAAGAATAGAATCATCGTGAACTCCTTTTTGTTTTTAGTTTAGCGCAATTTTAACAAGTTTAGCAATCGTTGCACCATCGGCACTGTTACCAAGTTCTTTTTTGACAGCGCCAATCACTTGACCCATCAAGCTTGGATTATTAGCACCTAGTTCATTGATGATGCGAGCGATAACAGCGTTGATATCATCGTCGGATAATTGCTGAGGTAAATATACTGCCAAAATTTGTGCCTCTTGGCGTTCGTTAGTAGCCAGTTCAGGTCGACCGGCGCCATCATATATCAATGCGCTTTCATTGCGCTTTTTGACTTCACGGGCAACGATTTGTTCAATCGATGATTCGTCTAAACCGGCTTCACGTTGGCCTTTGGCAACTTCTTCGTTTAGAATCGCCGCTTTTAGTCCGCGTAAAACTTCGCCGGCAAAACGATTGCCGCCTAGTAAGGCGGCTTTTAAATCGTTATTAATTTGCTCTTTTAGAGCCACTTTTAGCGAAGTCCCAATCTAGTTTTATCTAGTTTGTCAGCTTTGCGAGCCTTGCGAATAATCGCCTTGGTTCGGCGCTCTGGTTTACTAATCGGCTTTTCAAATCGCATTGCAGCTTTGGCTGTTATTAAAACGCCATTTTGTAGAACTTTGCGATTAAAACGACGAATAATATTCTCGTTTGATTCTCTTTCGTCTTTTCGTATAACTTGTACCATATAGACAGTATTGTAACAGAGATACAAACTGTGCGCAACTACTTTACATAATTGCTAATTTGCTTCATCTGTACCCATCGGCATCGTAAACCAGAAACTGCTGCCCTCACCAACCTTACTCTTGACGCCGATCTTGCCACCTAGCTTTTCGACTAATTCTTTACAAATAGCTAGACCTAGACCAGTGCCGCTAGTCTGACGTTGCAGATAATCATCAACCTGAGAGAATTTCTTGAATAACGTACCCAGGGCCTTGGACGGTATGCCCGATCCAGTATCGGTCACGGTAATAGTCGCCGAGTGCTCAGCGTGATTAAAACTACTAGTAATCATTACATTACCGCCAGGTTCGGTAAATTTATAGCTATTGCTGAGTAAATTTAGCAGAATACGTTCAAACTTATCCGAATCAGTCTTGATAGCGCCTAGCTCGCCTTGGTAGCTCAGTTTGACGCCCTTAGCTTCATACAATACATGAATTTTAGCTAGTGCGGCGTTAACTAAATCATCAATCTGATTATGCGTAAAGTTAATTTCTAGTTTATTGGTCTCTAATTTAGATAAATCTAACATATCACTGACTAAATCAATTAAAGATTTGGTATTAGCGCTCATCCGACTCAAAACTTCTTTTTGTTTGTCGTTGATTGGGCCAAGCTGACCACGCTCTAACAGATTAGTTGAACCACGAATAACCGTCATTGGTGTCCGCAGTTCATGGCCGGCAATACTAACAAACTCGTCTTTTTCTTTGTCCATTTGACGCAGTAAAGCGTTACTTCGACGAACTTCATCAATCGACAAGTTATTGTGAATTGCAATAATAGTCTCATCGGCCAGAGTTCGTAAAACTTTGGCGTCCCGAGTTGTATAGTGTGAAGTTCGATGAAAACCTAGACACAAATAACCGACCACATCAGCCTGGAACAAAGGTAGCATCAACTCAATGTCATGGCTAAGCATCAGCCGACGGACCGGATCATCTTCGGCTAGCATTGGTGCCACAATCACACCACTACGTTGGCCATAAACATCCTGTAGTTTAAGCGATTCTTCCTTGGTCAATTGATCATGACCAGCCGTACCAGACGTCAAATAATGTCCATCAAAAGTATTAACAAAGAAAAACACCTGTTCGCTCTTCATCGTGTACGATATCTCGTAAGCAGTACGTTCCAGTAGCCCACGCAAAGACGTTGTTGAGGTCAGGATTTGATTAAAGCGCGCGAATAGCTCATCGGTTTTGTAATAGTCACGGTAAAAAATATTATTAGTTAGACGATCAAAAACCAGCTTGATTGGTTGAAAGAGAATCAACAAAACGACAACAATGACCAGACCGATCGGACTTTGATTAATAGATAAGCTGATCTTACCGAAAGTATTTGATAGCACATTAGCTAAACTAAAATACAGCCCGATCAGAACCGATAATGATAAGGCATACGTTAAAGTACGAACGGCCGCCAAACGAATATCGAATAGATGGTAACGGACAACACCATAATAGAGGCTAAAAACTAGAATGATTGTTGGAGAAATACCAAACTGCGTCACCCAGAACATTCCTGTCGTCAATGGAATAATAAAAGACATCATCATAACCAGCGGCAAAGCCACGACTAGACCATATCTTATAATTGACAGTTGTCGCCTAACTGCGCCTCTGTCACGACGCAAACCATAAGTTATCCCATAAGCTATCATCGAGACAGCAAAAAACAGACCGATTGCATAAAGCCAGATTAACG
The DNA here is from genome assembly GCA_903900345.1 of uncultured bacterium. GTDB lineage: Bacteria > Patescibacteriota > Saccharimonadia > Saccharimonadales > Saccharimonadaceae > UBA1547. The sequence goes on from CAIUMO010000006.1 coordinate 23,283, forward strand.
GTCCAAATACCACAGCATAAATATCACCTTGGACTGAGACACCCGCTACAACCAGTGGCGTAGCGCTCATTACAAATATGATCAATAACGGTATTAAAGCTCGCTTAACTATAGTTTCGAGCTTATGGGCGCCGGTTAATTTAGCTATGAATTGCATCAAAACAATTGCCGAACCAAAACTAGACGAAAAGACGACATAGTTAGCAATAGTAGCTGCTTGATTCGATAAAAACGTATAGTTGCTTACATGGTTAGCAATGATCCAAAAAGCGATTAACAAGCTGAACTCAGCAAAAAGCAGATTTAAGCGATTTTTATAACCTTGTTTAAAAAAGCTAGCGATAGCCAAAAACAATAGACTGGCTGCAATTGTAGCGTCGATTACAAAAAAGGTTGTGTTCCACATATATTGATTATTATAAAGCTTATGTTAGCTTGAGTACAGCTGCTAAATAATTTCTAAATGCAATAACCTGCCCTCAACCGACCGACGACCCTGCCATTCATTAATGTCCAGATGATACCAAACCGAAATATGAGCGCCAGGATTAACAAAAAAGTAATCTGGAGCGCTAAATGCCAAGAATTGCAGCTTTTTATTAGCACTATTTTTTAGCTCCAACTTGATATGTTGGCCATCTGATCCCATTTTACGAAGATTGACGACTATCAAATCATCGGTCTTTAGAATTGGCTGTGGGTTACCGTTACCGAACGGCTCAAGTTGGCTAATTTGATCAACTAAGTCTTCGGTTAACTCGTCTAAATCAGCCGTGGTATCAGCCTTGGGCAACAATAACGACGATTGATCGCCCAATTTTAGGCTTTGATAGAATTCATTAACGCGCGATCTAAAATCAGCAATATTTTTGGTTGGCAAAGTGACACCAGCGGCTAAAGTATGGCCACCACCTTTTGTAATAATATCTTTGCTGTATATGATCGCTGCGGCGGCACTAAAGTCGCCATAACTGCGAGCCGAACCTTTTGACTCGTCACCCATTTCTTGTAAAACAAAGGTTGGCTTGTGATATTTCTCTAGCAGTTTCGAGGCCACTATGCCAACGATGCCGTGATTCCAATCTTTACTGCTGACAACTAAAACTGGATCGGCCGCTAAATTATCAGCCTGAATAATTGCCTCTTTGACTATTTTGGCCTGATCGATACGCCTAGACATATTCAAATCATCAAGGTATTCAGCTTTTTCAAGTGCCGCCATTGAGTCCTGAGTTATTAGCATATCAAGGGCATGTTGAGCTGTCTCAAGGCGACCAGCCGCGTTCATCCTGGGACCAAGTCCAAAACCTAGCGACCTTGCATTAATTTTGTCCGACTCAATTTTAGCAATCGCCATTAGCGCCTTTAGGCCAGGACGCTTCGCTTTGGCTAATACTTTTAAGCCCCAAAAGACATTAGTTCGATTCTCGCCGACCAAAGTTACAATGTCGCAAACCGTTCCCAGTGCCACCAAGTCCAGCAACCACTTTTCCTGCCCAAAAGGCAATCCTGAGCTAGTCTCGGGGCTGTCATTAAATTTAATTTGCAAAGCCTGAACTAATTTAAAAGCCACACCAACCCCTGCTAGATCGCTAAAAGGATATTTACTGTCTGGACGCTTCGGATTAATCACCGCCACAGCCGCTGGTTGTTCTGGTGCGACATTATGATGATCCGTTACTATTACATCAACCCCCAGCTCATTAGCCCTGGCAACTTCCTTGTGACTTAAACTGCCACAGTCAACTGTAATAATCAACTGGGCGCCATCAGCAGCAATCTTTTCAACTGCATCAACCGTCAGGCCATAACCTTCGACAAAACGATTAGGAATAAAAACTTCGACATTTTGAAAGCCAAAACTATGAAATGTATCCATCAACAAAGCCGTCGCTGTTAAGCCATCGATATCGTAATCACCATAAATCGTGATATGATCCCGTTTTTGATAAGCCAAGACTAAGCGGTCAACGGCTTTATCCATATCTGGCAACAAAAATGGATCATTAACAGTTGAATAGTCGGGCGATAAAAAAGCCGCCTTGTCCTTATCACTAAGGCCTCGGGCGGCAAGAATGCGATCAAATAATGACATCTTTAAAATTCAGAAGATGAACGTTTGGGGCGACCAGCTTGTTGCGATTTGATAACAATTCCCTGTAGTTCTTTAAAGATTGGAAATTGCTTGTTAGTCGAGTAGATCTTGGTATTACCTTGCTTTTCACTGTTCAAAAAACCGACTTTTTCAAGACGCTTCAGTTCGCGCTGAATATTACCTGGATCTTCTTTGATTAATTTTGCTAGACCACGTACATGAGTTCTAAAATCAGGGTACTTAGCATAGACTACTACAATTTTACGTCGCACTCTTGATGTAATGAAAACGTCTAACATAATCTCCCTTTTCTTGCTCACTCAAATAACTCGTTGTAACCTATCGTAGCATGATATTACAACACTTAGCAATAATTTTAATGCCAATTTAAAACAATCTGATTGATTTTGGCAATTGTATCTTCGTGCGAAGGTATAATATTTTGATTGTAGTAATGGTCAGTACCCATAAAATTCGTTTTGACATCCAGAATATGTAGCTCGTCAGCTAGAACGTGTAGTTTGTCGACAGCCTGGACTGTTGAAACTGGCGTCGCCACCACTAAACGCTTAATGCGAATCGGCTTTAAAAAGTCTACAGCCACATCAAGCGACGCACCGGTGTCTAGACCATCAGCTACCAGAATAATTACCCGATCACGCAACATGGCGTCATTAATTAAACCACCATCACCAAGCAAACGATTGATTTTTTGAAAAGCCTCTCGTTTTTGCTCTTCCAGATAACCGTGATATTCGCTATCGTATTCTTCCATTTCACCGGCCGAAAACATACCATTATAAGTAAAGCCGCCATTCTGCGAAACGCCGCCAAAACTAATGCCTTCACCAGGAACTGCAATTTCTTCAACTAATAACATTGTCAAAATACAGTGTAGAGCTTTAGCAATCTGTTCACCCACCAACACAGCACCGTCACTTAGCGCAACAACAGCGCAATCTTCATAACGATATTTCTCTAGCAGCTCAGTCGCTAAGATCTGCCCAGCTTGTTCGCGATTCTCAAAATACATATGTTTAAGTTTAGCAGTATAATGGCTGTTATGCACTACTACGAGGTGGCACCAAATCGAATTATTCGCGCTAACAGTGATTTTTTCACTTATTCTTCACTAGTCCCGCTATTAATTGGGCAAATCGTGTTAGTGGAAGTTGGCAAAAAAAAGATTATTGGCGTAGTTTTACGCGAAGCAAATCAACCGTCATACCAAACTAAACCAATCTTGTCGTTGATTGAGCCTAATCCTTTACCTGTCGAATTAGTTGACTTAGCTTTATGGCTGTCAAAGTATTATGTAACGCCGCTAGCGACAGTTTGGCAGACAATTCTACCAAGTGGCTTGCAAAAAGTTCGTCGTCAAAAGTCAAAACAGCCAATCACAGTCAAACGAGACCGAACAAATATTGTATTCAACAAAGACCAGCTCACCTCTTTGGAGACTATAGACAAATACGATTCTGGCACCTTTTTGCTACAAGGAATTACTGGATCAGGCAAAACAGAAATATACATTCATGTCATTAAACAAGCCATCGCAGCTGGCAAATCAGCCATCGTCCTGGTTCCCGAAATTGCCCTAACTTCCCAACTAGTGGCCGAGTTATCTAATCATTTTAGCAATCTACTTGTTACCCACTCCAAAATGACCGAAGCCGAGCGCCATCTGGCATGGGCTGATTCATTAAATAATAGCCAGCCACTTGTCGTTGTTGGACCACGATCAGCTATCTTTAGTCCAATCCGTAATATTGGTGCCATTATTGTCGACGAAGCTCACGAGCCAAGCTTTAAACAAGAGCAAGCTCCTAAATATTCAGCCCTGCGAGCCGCCACAATGCTCGGCCGCTATCACAAAGCCAAAGTTATATTCGGCAGCGCCACCCCAAGCGTAATTGACCGTTATCTGGCTGAACAATCAGATCGTCCGATCTTGACTTTGACCAAATCAGCTCGTGTCGGCAGCCTGCCGGCAAATATAAAACTAGTCGATATGACTAAACGCGATAACTTTAAAAAACATCGCTTTTTATCCGACCAATTATTGGAACAAATTGATAAAACATTACAACCTGGCAAACAAGTCCTGATTTTTCACAATCGCCGTGGCAGCACCAGTACGACAATGTGCGAAGAATGCGGCTGGTTTGCGCAGTGTCCTAGATGTTTTTTGCCATTAACTTTGCATGCCGATAATCACAACTTGCGTTGTCACATTTGCGACTACAAAACAGACGTGCCGACATCTTGCCCTATCTGTAAAAGTACCAATATTATTCACAAAGGCTTTGGTACAAAAATAATCGAGGCCGAACTAAAAAAGCTGTTTCCGAACGCCAATATAGCTCGATTTGACGCTGACAATAAAAACGACGAAGCAGTTAACGCCAGGTATCATGATTTATATAACGGTGTAATTGATATAGCCATCGGCACTCAAGTCGTCGCCAAAGGCCTAGACTTGCCCCACCTTCGGACTGTTGGTGTTATTCAGGCTGACGCCGGTTTAGCACTACCAGATTTTAATTCTAACGAACGCAATTTTCAGCTTTTATCTCAGGTAGTTGGACGAGTTGGCCGCAATGAACATCAAACTCAAGTTATCGTCCAAACTTACCAGCCAACGCATCCCAGTATTACAAACGGCCTCAAACAAGATTACGAATCATTTTATAAGCAAACTTTGGCTGAACGTCAGCGAGCGCTCTTCCCACCTTTTACTCACCTCTTAAAATTAACTTGTGTCTACAAAACAGAAACGGCCGCCATCAAAAACGCTCAATTACTAGCCAACGAATTGAAAAATAAAATTAATAAAAACACCAAAATTTTAGGACCAACTCCAGCCTTCTACGAAAGACAGCATGATACATATCGCTGGCAAATTATTATAAAAGGCTCAAAACGCGAGTATTTAATCGAGGCTTTAAAGCTAGTTCCAGCTTCGCATTGGCAATTTGAACTAGATCCGACTAGCCTACTCTAGCCACCCCTGGTATAATAGACCTCAATGAAAAAAGAAGACATTATATCATTGCCTAACCCGCATTTACGCCAAAAATCGACTAAAGTTCATGTTGTCACACCTGATGTAAAAAAATTAGTCAAAAATTTAACAGCTGTGGCTTTAGACTGGGAAGATTCACGACCACACGAGATCAGTGCAGCAATTTCAGCTGTCCAGATCAATCGACCTGAACGAGTTGTGATTATTCGTAGTGATTTTGATAATAAGGCCGTCCGCGATTTTACAGCTCTGATTAATCCTGAAATCGTCAAATTAGAAGGCGAAATAACCGAAGATTACGAAGGCTGCCTAAGCGTTCCTAATGTTTATGGCCGAGTACCACGCTTTAATAAAGTTCGTGTCAAAGCCATGGATATCGATGGCAATGACGTTCGTTTCAAAGCTGAAGGCTTTTTAGCCAGAATTATTCAACACGAAGTCGACCACACTAACGGTATCGTCTTTATTGATCGTATTCGCGACAAAAAAGACGCATTCTTTAAACTCGATGAGAAAGGCGATCTACAGCCATTGGATTATGACAAAGACATCAAAAACAATAGTATTCTTTGGGACTGAAGATTTTAGCCTAACGTCATTACAAGCCCTGATTTCATCTGGTTATCAAATCGCTGCCGTCGTCACCAAACCTGATAGCAAACGCGGTCGCGGTCAAATTTTAACGATGCCAAGCGTCAAACAACTAGCCCTTGAGCACAATATTCCCGTTTGGCAGCCGCTTAAAGTCACCGAGATAAATGATCAAATCAAATTATTAGGCGACCAAGTCGCTGGTGTATTAGTTAGCTTTGGCAAGATCATCCCCCAGTCCACAATCGATTTATTCAATCCTGGAATTATCAATGTGCATCCCTCAATGTTGCCAAAGTATCGCGGCCCCTCGCCAATCGAATCAGCCATTGAAAACGGCGACAGCCAAACCGGTGTGTCTATTATGCAATTGGCCGCTGCTATGGACGCTGGACCAGTTTATGGCAGCATTACACAGCAATTAACTGGTCACGAGACTCGACCTGAACTTTATAAGACCCTAGCCGAAGCTGGCGCTACAACATTGCTAAGATTGCTGCCAAATATTTTGGACGGCTCGCTTCAACCAGTTGCGCAAGACGACAGCCAAGTGATATTTTGTAAATTATTAGACAAAAACGATAATTTACTAATCCCCGATCAAATAACCGCCGATCACGCCGAACGCCTGGTCAGAGCTCATTTAGATTTCCCCAAAACCAAGATTAATGTTCTCGACTGCACTGTCATAATTAAAAAAGCCCACGTTGCAGACCAACAAAAAACAGCTTTGGATGTCTTATTTCAGGATGGCAATTATCTATCAATCGACGAACTAGTTGCTCCAAGTGGTCGAACGATGTCAGCTTCAGATTTTTTGAACGGTTACCGAACTAAGCTTTAATTTCGCTCAAAATTGCGTCACGATTAGCGATAATTTCTTTTTTGATGTCTTCCAAAATACCCAAAACGACTTCTCGATAGTCCGAACGATTCATTTCTAGCCATTTAGTTGCAGCAAATTCGGCGCGCAAACTAGGATCGTTAATATCAATCTTGGTAGCTTCTTGAAGTTTAATAAAAGCTGGATGAACTTTGTAATCTGGCGCATTTTGGGCTAACCAAGCAATCACCACTTCGTCTTTGTGATCAATAATTGACTCAAATTCTTTTAATTGTTCGTCATTGAGACCTTCGGACAGTACAGTACCGACACGAAGTTCTAACTCGTCATAAATATGTTGCAAGAACGGCTTTTTTTGCTCTTCTGGTAAATTGTCTAGACCGATATCTTTTAAAAATTGTTCGTCAAACTGGAACATAATTTAAACCTTTCTAATATTTATGTAGATGTAGTTTATTTCAGTGTACGCTTTACAAGTTCACGAGTAAAGAGTTCTAGCTTGTCGCCCTCTTCGAGCAACAATTTTTTGGTTGTCTTGAGGCTCAGTCCACACATTTCGCCTTCAAAGACTTCTTTGGCTTCTTGTTGCTGACGTTGAACATTAATAATTTTAACTTCAGCTAGTTGTTCTTTGTTGCGTTTGACCCTAGCTAAGACCCCAGCCACAGCTTTGCCGCTAGTGACTTCACCGCCGGCAATGACTTCGTCTTTTTCAGTTCTGAATATACCTTTGATGGTTAACTTACCGATCTCGGTTTCAACTATTTCTGGAGCCAATAATACTTCCATTGAGTCGCGTGCATCGTCTAATAATTTATAAATAACCTTGAATAATCTGACCTGAACTTTGTCGCGAGCTGCTAATTGTTTAATAGCAGTCGACATATCGACATTAAATCCATAAATAATCGTCTTTTTATCAGATGCCAAACGAATATCATTCTCGGTTATATTACCGACACCACTGCCAATAATATGCAGATTGATTTCGCCTTGAGTATCAATAATTTTTAAGCTGTTAACAACTGACACTAACGATCCTTGAACATCGGCTTTGACAATTACATTCAAATCTTGAGTCTCGGTCTGTTGATTCATCATTTTCAGCAAGTCAGAGCCAGTTATGTTGGTACTAGCAGCGTTCTTGTCATGCTCAACTCTAGTCGTCATAACTTGATGGCGGGCTTCTTTTTCATTATGCACAACTGAAAAGCTGTCACCAAATTGTGGTAATTCTTTAAAACCAGTAACGATGACTGGCGTAGATGGCACAGCTTCTTTGATTGGCTTACCAGCAAAGTTAAGTAAAGTGCGAATTTTGCCATAAGACGTACCAGCTACCAGGAAAATACCAGGCTTTAAGACACCTTGCTCGACAAGTAATCGCACAACTGGCCCACGGCCAACTTCCATGTGTGATTCAATCACCAAACCTTCGGCTGGCGTGTTGATATCGGCTTTCAAATCTTCGAGGTCAGCAACAAGTAGCACCATGTCTAATAATTTATCAACATTTTGGCCAGTCTTGGCACTAACTTCAACCATAACAGTGTCACCACCCCATTCTTCGGGATTAAGTCCATGTTCGGTCGCCAGCTGAGCTTTAACTCTGGCTGGATCGGCTGATTCTTTGTCGATTTTATTAATCGCTACAACAATTTTGGCATTAGCTGACCGAGCAAATCTAATTGCTTCAATTGTTTGTGGCTTAACGCCATCATCAGCTGCCACAACGATTACAACAACGTCGGTCAAAGCCGCACCGTGCTGACGAAGCGCTGCAAAAGCCTCATGACCAGGTGTATCAAGTAACGTGATTAAGCGACCAGCATGGGTCGTTTGATAAGCACTAATACTCTGAGTAATACCACCAGCTTCACCTTCGGCAACCTTGGTCTTCAAAATTGCGTCCAGCAGGGTCGTTTTGCCGTGGTCAACATGTCCCATCACAGCGACGATCGGCGGCCTGACGACAGCCGAATCAGATAGCTTATGGACACTGCGAACGCTAAGGTTAACAGCGGTCTTCTTCTCTAGCTCAACATCAACCAAACCTAGTTCTTCAACAATAATAGTTGCTGTTTCAAAATCGATTCGTTGATTAATGGTCGAAACAATGCCGTTTTTGAATAATTCGCCAATCAAATTAGTGACTGGCAAATTAAGCTTTTCGGCAAGCTCCCCTACGGTAATTGAATCGGCGATAACAATGACTTTCTCGGCCATATTCTAAGCTCCTTTTCTACCCGTAAGGGTTAATTACCCTAAATTATTTCTTAGCTTTAACTTTTTTGCTCAAGCTAAGTGATATCTTGCGGCTGTCTTTTTCAACTGCCAAGACAACAAATTCTTTGCGTTCATTCAATGTAAAGACTTTTTCAGGGTCAATATCATCACCACTACCAAGTTCGCTGACGTGGACTAAAGCTTCAACAGCTGGACTGATTTGAACGAATGCACCAAATGGTGTGATTCGAGTAATCGTACCTTCAACTTTGTCACCTGGTTTAAATTGATCAACTTCAGTCATCCATGGATCTTCGCTAAGTTGTTTAATACTTAGACTTAGGCGATCTTTGTCAATTGCAATGATTTTGGCACTAATTGTTTCACCAACTTTGACGTAATCACCAGGATTGTTAACACGCTCCCAGCTAATTTCGCTGATGTGAACCAAACCTTCGATACCATCGACGTTAACGAAAATACCGTAATCAACAACACCAGTAACGACGCCGCTGATTTTGTCACCAATAGCCAAATTCTTTAATCGTGCAGCCAAACCATCTTTGATAGCTTCTTTTTCGCTAAAGATTAATTTATTTGCTCGACGATCACAATCCAAAATGCGTACAACTAATTTCTTGCCGATAAGAATATTCAAGCGTTGCAAAATTTCATCTTTGTCGCTGCCACCAACTCGTGGATAATGTTCAGCTGACAATTGTGAAACTGGCAAGAATCCGCGAACTCCGTCGTATTCAACCAATAAACCACCGCGGTTAGCGTCGTATGGAGAAACTTCGATAACTTCACCTGATTCCATCTTGACAAGGACTTCGTCCCAACCACGATCTTTGGCAGCTTTGCGAAGTGATAGTAATGAATAACCGTTATCTAGTTCGATATCAACGACACTAGCTGTTACTTCATCGCCAATATTTAAAGCTCGGTAAAAACCGACTTCACGGCGTGGAACCAAGCCGATACCTTGAGCACCAAGGTCAACTAATACCTCGTGTTTACGAATTGATAATACTGAACCGACGACTGCGTCGCCTTGTGCTAATTGCTTGACACTGTCGCCTTGGGCAGCGAGCAATTCATCCATTGTTGTGGCTTTGTTTGCCATAAGTCTTATTCAGACTCCTTCCTTAATTTTATATTTCTGGGGTACATGTAAAACAGTATCCCGACTGGTTACCATTGTACCTCAGATAGAGATGCAAGTCAAAGAGAACGCATCAGATTACGACGCGACAACCAATACTCCGCCATAGACACGGTCAGTAAGCTAGCGCCAATCAGTTCACTGGCAACTAATTCAGGGCCGGTGGTTGGCATTTCTTGCGGACTGCTAAGGACCTGGCTTGAATCATCTGATGAAGTTTCGTTACCGCTATCTGTCTTGGTCGAACTGGTGCTAGTGGTTTTTTTATCAGCCTGTTGTTTATCATAGGCGGCAATCGCCTGATCTTTACGAACTTGTTCGCCATGCTTTTTTAGAAAATAAATAGTACCAACTAATAAAGTTGTCAAAATTAAGCCAACAACTATAAAAGTTGCAACCGAACCACCCTGATTCGTTCGTCGTTTTGTTCTCATACACTACCTCTGTTCGTAATACAAACCTATTATGCATCTATTTCACGCAAACAGCAACATCATTGTGACGCTGTTCAATTAGACTATGCTAAACTATAGGTTATGATAATAGCAGTTGATACAGGCGGAACAAAAACACTGGTTGCCAGCTTTGACCAAGATGGCGTTTTGGGTGAACAAATTAAATTTCCAACCCCCAAAGATACAACAGAATATATAGAACTCTTGCGTAAAACTATCCAGGAACAATACGCCGGCAAAACAGCCGAGGCCATCGTTGTGGCGATTCCTGGCGTCATCAAAGACGGTATCGTTATCTGGTGCGGTAACCTTCCCTGGACAAATTTTGATGTCGCATCAGCTCTAGCTGGAGTTTTAGGTGAAACACCTATCTTTATCGAAAATGACGCTAAATTAGCCGGTCTTGGTGAAACCAGATTACTAGATGCTATCCCACCACAATCACTTTATGTAACCGTCAGCACTGGCATCGGTATAGGTATAACGACTGATGGCCATATTAACCAAGCCTTACGTAACAGCGAAGGTGGACACGCTTTGATCGAATACCAAGGTGTTGTCAGCGAATGGGAAGATTTTGCATCTGGTCAAGCAATCTATAAAACCTATGGCCAATATGCCCACGACATTACCGACAAAAATATATGGGACCAAATTGCCGATCGCATCAGTCGCGGCTTTTTGGCTATCATACCTATGTTGCAGCCTGACATCGTCATTATTGGTGGCAGTATCGGTACTTATTTCGACAATTTCAGCGCAGAATTACAACGCATCCTAACAGAAAAGTTGCCCGAACATATACCCTGCCCTAAATTTGTGCAGGCTAAATACCCCGAATTAGCTGTTATTTATGGATGTTACTACTATGCTCTCGACAACGCTGCTAGTGTCTCAGTTACAAACTAATTACCCGCAGTTTTTATTTAAAAAAGGCGACTGTTTTTCGTGGATGCCAGCTGAAAAGACTATTTATTACACCGACAAAGATGAAAATTGGCGTATTTTGTTGCTGCATGAGCTAGCTCACGGCCTGCTTGATCACACCGATTACAATCATGATATTGAGTTAGTCGCCATGGAGCGAAAAGCCTGGGATAAAGCTAGTGAGCTGGCTCAAAATTATAAAATTAAAATTGATAATAACGTCATCCAGTCAACTTTGGACACCTACCGCGATTGGCTGCACGAACGCAGCACCTGCCCTAATTGTAATGCGACCGGTGTTCAAACCGAGCAATACAGATACAAATGCATAGCCTGTAGCCACGAATGGCGAGTTAATGAAGCCAGAGTTTGTGCTTTGCGCCGCTATAAATTGAACAAATAAAAAACGCACGATAAACGTGCGTTTTTTATTTGAAGTTAATTAGATTAAGCTTCGTTTGTAACAACAGCTTTTTTACGGCGGCTAATTCGGCCACCCTTTGCACCAGCGATTCGAGCTAACTCTGGGTTAGCTGCAAAACCACCGGTTTTACCGTTACGACCACCTTTTGCGCCGATTTTTGCGTAAAAGAAAGCGTCACGTGCTAAGTTTTTAGCTGCTGCTTTTTGTCCACCGATTTTTGTTCCTGCCATAGTTTTATTTCTCCTCTTAATTTAAAAAGATTTCCACGCCACTTCTGACATGAAAACCCTCTTTTTTACCTCACACATGATATGTGTATGAGTCTTATATTACCATAGCTTATGCTTTATGTCAATATATACATAAACACTTTTTTATTTTATTTGTACAGTTGCATATATGCCACTAATGCTATATTATTAGTAAGCACCTGTTTGAATCCAAATTTTAATTCAAACCAAAAACGACCACATCTGCGAGATTGGTCGTTTTTTATACTTTTACATATTTATCAATGAAACAAACGGATAATCGTAATGATGCCAATTAAAGCCCAAAAGACATTTAAGAGCGCCAGCTGAATTACTTTTCTGGCGGTAGCGTCGATCATCAATCCGATACTGCCAGTTAAATTTAATAATTGAAATATAATTCCGTTAGCTGTTATTAATCCAAAGCTGACCGAAGCATAGGCCAAGATTAACGCGATCATTCCGTACCAGCCACAAAATTCTGTCAATTTCGAAGGTTTTATCTTAAACATAAGCTTAATTATATATTTTGCCAAAGAAAAAGACCACCCTTTTGGGATGGTCTTTTTATAATTCGGCACCGTGCTAGTTTCCCACTTGTGGCAGTATAATCGCCGCTGCTGAGCTTGACTTCTGTGTTCGGAATGAGAACAGGTATTTCCCCAGCGCCATGGGCACCGAAGTAAGGCTTAAGTATCTTCGCGCTGATGCTATACAAGTCATCGGCGAGCCTAAACCTTACTTCGATGTCCAACTAATTGGACACGGTAGTTTGGATGCAAAAATTTCAAAATTGACGTCTAATTGATGATTGTCACCAATTACTAGTTAAGTCTACCCTATTACCCCTGTTAATGCAAGCATTAACATTGGTAATAAGGACATAAAAAGGCGATGGGACTATTAGTACGCTTCAGCTGAACATGTTGCCATGCTTGCACCTTGCGCCTATCAAACTGATATTCTTTCAGTGTCCTCATAGGGAAATCTAATCTTGAAGTTAGCTTCGTGCTTAATATGCTTTCAGCGCTTATCTATTCCGAACATAGCTACTCGACAATGCAGCAGGTAGCCACAATCGATACACCAGAGGTTCGTCCGCCCCGGTCCTCTCGTACTAGGGGTAGATCTTCTCAAATTTCCTAACGTCCGTACCGGATATAAACCGAACTGTCTCACGACGTTCTGAACCCAGCTCGCGTACCACTTTAATCGGCGAACAGCCGAACCCTTGGAAGGTGTTCCCCCTCCAGGATGTGATGAGCCGACATCGAGGTGCCAAACAGCGCCGTCTATGTGAACTATTGGGCGCTATAAGCCTGTTATCCCCAGGGTAACTTTTATCCGTGTGCGCTGTCGATCCCACGTTCATGTACATAAATGTACGTACAGCGGGTCACTTGCTCCTACTTTCGTATCTGTTTGGGATGTACCCCTCACAGTCAAGCTGGCTTATGCGCATACACTCTCGTTTCGATTTCCATACGAAACTAGCCAACCTTTGAACGCCTCCGCTACTCTTTAGGAGGCAACCGCCCCAGTTAAACTACCCACCATACACGGTCCCATTGCCAGATAATGGCAACGGTGAGATCAAGGTCACAACAAGGGTGGTATTTCACTTTTTGCCTCCACAAATACTTGCGTATCTGCTTCAAAGGCTTCCACCTATTCTACACATGTTGTAACCCGGATCAATGTAAAGCTGTAGTGAAGCTCCATGGGGTCTTTTCGTCCTGGTACGGACAGACGGCATCTTTACCGTCAATGCACTTTCACCGAGTCCTTCGCCGAGACAGTGCCCACATGATTACTCCATTCGTGCGGGTCAGAATTTACCTGACAAGGAATTTCGCTACCTTAGGACGGTTATAGTTACCGCCGCCGTTCACCGGGGCTTCAGTTCGCACCGTAAAGCGCTCCCCTTAACCTTCCGGCACTGGGCAGGAGTCAGCCCCTATACATCTTCTTTCGAATTAGCAGAGACCTGTGTTTTTGGTAAACAGTTCCGTGGGCTCTTTTGCTGCGGCCCCCACATCGTATGATGCGAGAGATCGTGCTCAAGAATCTTAATTAATCATTATGATTTGTCTATCTCGGTAAAAAATTTGTGATTTAAAAGGTTTTTGATGCAATATTTCGTTAAAAATACTGCATACTCAATTATCTATTTCAACCACCTTTCACCAAGTTAGTTGAACACGGCTCACATCGTATGATGTGGGGGCAGACCTTATCCCGAAGTTACGGTCGCTTTATTGCCGAGTTCCTTAGCGAAGGTTCTCTCGTAAGCCTGAGTCTACTCGACTCGAGCACCTGTGTTGGTTTGTGGTACGGGCGGTCATAATCACGCGTACATCTGCTTTTCTAGCCAGCTATATCATCAAAATCGCGACTCCGAAGAATCACTTTCACTCCCATCGCGTTCCCGCTAGGTTGGACGGATACATACCATGAATCCGCTTCGACTACATCAC
>CAIUMO010000007.1 GCA_903900345.1 uncultured bacterium
CACTTGGTTCAGTGCAGATGGATGCGTAGCGGTAGCGGAGGCCAAGCGCCACGTGCTGACCACTTCGTGGTCACACGTAGAGTGGCCATCTGCCTGGACTAAGTGGTGGTGAACGGCAGAAAAGAAAGACTGGAGCGAAGCCTGCGTCTTTGGTGGTAGTGGGAGGGAGGCGGCAAGGAAGATGGGGCCGCTTTAGAACAGCCCAATACTGAAACTATCCTAAATATTCGTGTAATTTCTTGGAATCTTTGTGTTTGCGTAATTTTGCCAAAGCCTTGGCTTCAATCTGTCGAATACGCTCACGAGTGACGGCAAATTCACGACCAACTTCTTCTAACGTGTGGCTTTTACCATTCTCTAGACCAAAACGCATCTTGACAATCTTTTGCTCACGATCTGATAAGGTCGAAAGGATTGATTGTACTTGCTCTTTTAACAGCTGAGCTGTAGCCGATTCTTCTGGAGTAGTACTGTCGCCGTCTTCGATAAAGTCACCTAGCACCGAATCCTCATCATCGCCGTCGCGCCCAACACCAGCATCCAACGAAGTAATGTCTTGTTTAATTTTGATAACGTATTCAACTTTGGCAGGTTCCATTTCAAGTTCCTTGCCTAATTCTTCGATAGTTGGCTCGCGGTTTAATTCTTGAGTCATACGACGTTGGGTACGTAATAATTTGTTGATAGTTTCAACCATGTGGACCGGAATACGGATTGTACGAGCTTGGTCAGCAATAGCACGGGTAATCGCTTGGCGAATCCACCAAGTTGCATATGTGCTGAATTTAAAGCCTTTGTCTGGATCGAATTTTTCAACGGCGCGCAGCAAACCGGTGTTTCCCTCTTGAATCAAATCCAAAAAGTCCAAACCACGACCACTGTAACGTTTAGCGATCGAAACAACTAAACGCATGTTAGCTTCGGCCATTTTGTCTTTGGCTTTTTTGTCACCGGCCACAACGCGCAGCGCCAAGGCTAATTCGTCTTCAGAATTAAGAAGTGGGATTTTGCCGATTTCACGCAGGTACAAACGGACGCTGTCGTCACTGGCATCGTCAAAATATTGACCTTTATTCAAAGTATCTTCGTCGTCTTCTTCTTCGTCAATCAAGTCGTCAAGCGCTGGTTCAGCGATATTATTAAGCAAATTATCACTAGGATCGATCAGATCTAGATCTAATACAGCGTCATCAAGCTCTTCTTTTACCTCTTCGTCTTTGTTATCTTTGACCACTTTGTATCTCCTTTATAAGTTTGTTAAGTTGACCGCGGATATCGTTGGCTTTTACATCGTCACCTAAAGTTTCGGCGTCACGCAGTTGTTCGGTTAGAATGTCTTTTTGGTTTTTCTTGTTTTCGTTTATAACTTGGCGGAGCAATCGAGCCGTTTCTTGGTAACGATCATCATCGTTCCAATCGGCATAGCGAGCGTCGGCCTTTAATAGTAGTATTTTTACATAGATATCGTAATTTTGCAACTGTGGCGGCGTATCAGTAATCGATTTTCCACCGTTTTCCGCAAGATATTTGGCAACTGCCTTACGTTCGGCAGTGTTAAAGATCTCAACATCAATTTGACTAAATAATTTATGCGTCACACCGTCAATCAAAGCCGCTGCCAACAAGTTGTCTTGTAAATAAGCCGGATCCTGAATAATTTCAGATTGACTAGTCACTTTTTTGTAAAGCTTAGTTGGCTGATCTTCTTTACTGTTAAGCTTTTCTTTTAAGGCGTCAACCGATGATTCGCTTAGTCCAGAAATCTTTGAAATATAATATTCTTGTTCGACTGAATCCTGCAACATACGCACGACGTTCAGAGCCGCGGTCGTAAAGCGGCGTTTACCAGCTGCCGTTGCTAGATCTTCGCGCAAAGCATATTTTTTCAACACCCAATCAATTGCTGGTTCAGCTGTATCAATCGCCTGCTGCCATAGTTTTGGATCTTTTTGAATCAATTCATCAGGATCTTTGACTTCATTAGGCAAGGTAATAATCGTTAGTTCAACACCAACATTTTGAGCGATCGGAATAGCCCGTTCAGTTGCTGCCAAGCCAGCTTTGTCGCCATCAAACGCCAAACGAATATGGTTAGTCAGACGCACCAAGGCCCGCAAATGGTGCTCGGTCATGGCAGTGCCAGCCGTAGCGACAACTTGCGTGATACCGACTTGGTGACTACTAATAACATCCAGATTACCTTCAACAATAACTGCGTAATCATGAGCTCGAATCGCCTCTTTGGCTTGTGACAGACCGAACACATGGCGACCTTTGTCATACAACAAAGTTTGCGGCGTATTCAAATATTTTGGTGAATTAACATCATTAGTCAAAATTCGGCCGGTAAAACCAATCACTTGACCAGTCCCATCCATCAGCGGCACTGTCATTCGACCACGAAAAAGATCACCGCCAAATCGATTAACTAAACCAGCTTGCGACAATTCATGACCACTAAAACCTTTTTTTGTCAGAAATTGGACCAAAGCATCACCGCTAGTCGGCGCATAGCCAACCTTGAAATCTTGAACAATTTGCTTACTTAATCCTCGTTTCTTAAAAACATATTCTAAGGCATGTTGATTGCTAATCAGACTCTGTTGATAATAATTTGTCGCCAAATTATGAGCTTCCAGTAAGCGCTTTTTACGTCGAGCAATTTCTTGATCACCCTTGTTGTCGTATAACGACAGATCAATACCAGCTTTGCGCGCCAGGTGCTCAAGTGCGGCTCGAAAGTCCATACCTTCGACTTCCATAATAAAAGTAAAGATATCACCGCCTTTGTTGGAAGAAAAATCGTGCCAAATGTGCTTGTCGGGACTAACTACAAAACTAGGTGTCTTTTCACTTGTGAATGGACTTAACCCCTTGAAGTTACGACCAGCACGCTTAAGTTGGACGTATTCACTAATAACATCCTCAATATTGAGTCGTGCCCGCACTTCCTCTTTGACATCCTGCATATAGTATATTATACCTCTGTTAAGAGATAACACAAAGTAACGATCGTCATTTTGATATTTAAATAGTTTATGCTTAAATAACAGTAGTATGAATCCAAATAGCAATCAGCAACCAGCTTTTACGCCAGTCGGCTATCTTGATCAGATTGCGCCCAAGACTAATAAAAGAATGGATTTCTTGCACAGTCGACCAATTATTTTTGGTGGCATTGCTATCTTTATTATAATAATTGCGATTAGCGTCATAGGCTCTCTGAATAATGGCAGTATTAACCCAGCCGAGCAGTTAGCGGCTCGCCTATCGGCAACTGAAGCTATCGTCAGCGATGCTAATTCCAAGATTCAAAGTAATCAGCTTTTGTCATTTAACAGTAACTTGGATATTTATTTAATTAATACCATCCGCGATATTAAACCACTACTCGCCAGATACAAAATTAACGTTGATAAGCTAAGTGCAACGGCCAAATCAGCCGAGTCTAATACAAATCTAGTTGCCAAACTCGAAGACGCTCGGCTGAATGCCATATACGACCGAACCTACGCCCGCGAAGTATCATATCGACTTGATACGACATTAAGTCTGATGCAACAAATTTATTCAAGCACTAATGACAGCAGCCTCAAAAGCTTCCTTGAAAACGCCTATCAAAACCTTGTTCCAACCCAAAAACAATTTGCCGACTTTAACGCTAGCGACAGTTAAGCTTCGGTAGCTTTATCATCGTTAACCAGATGATAACTGAGTGTGATTAAGCTTTTGAATTCGTCGTCCGGTACCTGACCCGTACAAATAATTGTGTTCCAATGTTTTTTATTCAAGTGATAGCCTGGCAAAACCGTTTCGTAATCTTCACGCAATTTTTCGGCCAATAATGGATCACATTTTAGGCTGATTCTGAGGGGCTTGCTGTCATCGGCTATTAAAGCGAACATCTTGCCACCACCATTTTCGGCGTGACCGATTTTATAAACTGAGGTTCCCTCGCCGAATGGAAAATCTAACCAAGTATTTGGAAAGCTAAGTATATAATCTTCAATTTCTTTATGCGTCTTCATTTTTTTACCAAGTTTAAATAATAATTTAATTCCATTATACTACCCCTGATATCATCCAGCGCGCGATGCGCCCCAGATTTGGCAAACTTTTTCTTGAATTTGCCTTCAAAGACCACTTTCCAAGCACTGACATCCAGCATCCGATAATGCAACCTGGCATCAAATTTTGGCCATTTTGCAACAATAAAACGACGATCAATATGAATTGAGTTGCCAGCCAGAAGAACTGGAACACCAGTTTTAAAGTTTTTATCGATGAATGCCAATAGTTCAGTCTCAACTTTGGTTAAAGCCAACCCATCGCCATTTTGCTTTAATAACCCATCGCGCGAATCAGGATGAACATCCCAAAATGATGAGTTTTTTGCTAAACGCTTTTTTAATTTTAGAACGTTATTCTTTACGATACCTTCAAAAGTCGCGATCTCTGTAAAATTCCAATCAGTAACGATTGCCGCCACCTCTAGAATCAAATCATCGTTTGGCGACAAACCTGTCATCTCAAGGTCTAGCCACAAGATTCGATCTGAACGCAGATTTTTTAGCTTTTTATCCACGCCTAATCCTTCTTCTTGTCTATTCGATCAAATCGAAGTAGACGGACTAGACCATAAACTACCAGCGCAATCACGATAAAGTTGATCAGATCATTCAAAAATATCCCATAATTCAATACAGCCGAAACGCCATGGACGGTCTTGCCCATCGTCCAACTTAGACCTTTCAAACCCTGCGCTGAACCAAGCACTAATCCAAGTGGCGGCATAACAACATTGTCAACTAATGACTTTACAAGTACGCTAACCGCGCCACCAAGCACCAAGCCAACGGCTAATCCAACTACGCCTTGAGTACGGATAAAATCCAAAAAACCTTTTAATTGCGAACCGCTTATTCGGACAATCACATTTGGGCTAGGTTTGATTTCAGCTTTGCTTGTCACCTTTTTAATCTTGGGTGCTTTCTTAGTCGTCGGCATATTTTACTCCTTACTTGTGATGATATTATATGACATTCATTTACATTTGAGTTGGCACTTCAATGCCAAGCAGGTTCAAACCGCGTTCAAATACAAAACTTACCTTTTGCAACATACCCAAGCGAGCCTGTTTTTGCATATCAGTCACGTCTTTGGTAGCGATTGGGGTTATTTCGTAATAACGATTCAACTCTCGAGCAAGTTCATACAGATAAGTTGCAACTTTATGTGGCTCCAAATCGCGGGCCGACAATTTAACTACCTCTGGATATTCGAGCAATTTCAGCAGTACTGACTTTTCGGCTTCATAATCATAATCTTCACCGGCCGGTTGAATAATCGCGTTGTCGCGCAAAATCTTGTTAACACGAACTGCCGCATACTGAATATATGGCCCACTAAAACCAGACAAGGCAAAGATACTATCCCAATTGAATAATATATTAGTGCGACGATCGGCAATAAAATCACTGAACTTAACAGCGCCAACAGCAATCTTTTTTATGTCATTGTCAGATATTTCGCGGCCTGCTACTACCTGTCGAGCCTTGGCCTCGGCCTGGTCCAACAATTCTTCCATCATCACAACACCCTTGCGGCTGCTCATCTTTTCACGCACGCCATCTTCGTTGACTTGATCAATCGTACCAAACCAAAGATGGACTAGCTCGGTTTTAACGCCAATTTTTTTAGCCATAGCAATTAATTGTGAGAAGTAAAAGATTTGCTCAGAACCAACTGCATAAATTACTTTATCGGGATGCCAAGTTTCTTCACGATACAAAATCGTCGCCAAATCAGTCGTGGCGTATAACGCTGCACCATTAGATTTTTGAACCAACATCGGCACATCAAAACCATAATCATCCAGCGGTACAATCACAGAACCATCTTGGTTCTGAACGGCAGTACCTTTCTCTAGTAACTGCTGGACGGCCACTTTTCCCTTTGGGGCAAAAAAGGCTTCACCTAACTCATAATCAGTTGTTATTCTTAGTCGCTCCATAATTTCATGGATATGACTGATGCTAATATCATTAAACCGTTGACTATAACCAACTGCTTGTTCGTCATTGTTCTCTAATTTGATAAGCCAGTCCTGGACTTGATCAGCCAAAACAGTTTCACCGCATTCTTTCTCGTCTTTGAGTGCTTTTTTGGTTGCAATATAAACACGGCCTAACTCGTAGATACCACCATCCGCCAACTGCTCATCACTACTAAATTTCAAAAAGCCGACAACCCAAACACCAAAAGGCGTTCCGTAATCACCCAAATGGTTATCGGTTATAACTTTCCAGCCAGTCACCTCCATAAGGCGCTTAACAGCCCAACCTTGATTGCCTGAGCGTAAATGTCCAACACTGTACGGTTTGGCCATATTGGCGCTCGGATATTCAACGATCACGGTTTTGCCAGCGCCATCATTATTCTCGCCATATTTTTCAGACCAAGTTGATTGCAAATTGTCAGCCAGTTTTTTTGATGACAATTTTAGATTGATAAAACCAGGACCTGCCACTGAAACGTCAATATAATCACCGGTTTGGCGTAAACTTTCAGCCAATTGCTCAGCAATCTCGCGCGGGTTTTTACCTAATGGTTTTGCCAGTTGCATGGCCACATTGGTCGCAAAATCGCCAAAATCTGAATCTGGCCGGCTTAAATGAACAGCCTGTTCAACATTAAATAATTGCTGAATTACTGATTGTATAGATGAAATAATTTGTTCCATTAAAATAAGTATAGCAAAAACCACGACTTTATCTCGTATAATGGTTACAAGATGAATTATATCTGCACCAATCGTCCAATCGAAACCGCCGCTAAGGACCTAGCCGATAAACTATTTGAGTATTTATCCGATGGTAAACGAGTCCTGTTATTAATGTCAGGTGGATCAAGTATTCCTATCGCAATTTTGGCAAGTAAGGTCCTAAAAGGCGTCGATCTGTCTAACCTATTCGTCAGTCTAACAGATGAAAGATATGGTGCGGTTGGACATACTGATGAAAATTGGCAACAATTAATTAACGACGGCCTAGACTTGCCTGGCGCTAATTTATACCGACCCCTCATTAATAAAAACATCGACGAAACCACCAGATTATTTGGTGACTGGGTAGCTGAACAATCAGACAAAGCTGATTATAGCGTCGGCATATTTGGTTTAGGTACTGACGGTCACACCGCTGGTATCAAACCAGGCAGTGCAGCTGCTAAATCAACTAATCTGGTTACATCATTCCAGGGTGACGATTTTGAAAGGATCACAATTGGCTTTGCTGCAATTTCGCGCCTCGATGAAGCTATTATTCAAGCATCTGGCACTGATAAACAACAGATAATTCATGATTTAATCCATCACAGCTCGACAATCCAAGATCAACCGGCGCAAATTTTAAGCAAAATACCACATTCGACAATCTATACTAACAACCCCAAGGAGGAATTATAAATGAAAATAGCAATATCAGGACTCGGACGCATGGGCGGTCAAATCGCCAAAAAACTAGCCGAAAATGGTCACAGCGTTGTTGCGCACGATCGCAGCCCTGAACCAATTGATACCGCTGCACAGTATGGCGCTATACCAGCTCACGATAAACAAGCTGTTGTCGACGCTTTTGACGGCCAACCCGTTGTTTTGTGGATTATGATTCCAGCCGAAGTGATTGAAAGCGTCATCGATGATTGGTTGGCATATTTACCGGCCGGCAGCATCATTATCGATGGCGGTAACAGTGATTATCGTGGCGACCAAGCCAGGGCCGACAAAGTTGCCGCTCATGGCAGCACATTGCTCGACATTGGCACCAGCGGCGGCGTTTGGGGTATCGTTAATGGCTTTTCAATGATGATTGGTGGCGACAAAGCCGCCTATGACGCCGTTGTGCCAGCTCTAGACACATTATCAACACCACACGGTGGCCATCAGTACTTTGCCGGCAGTGGCAGCGGACATTACGTCAAAATGGTTCATAACGCCATCGAATACGGCATGATGGAATCACTAGCCGAAGGTTACCGTATGCTATCCGAAGGTCCATACAAAAATATCAACCTGGCTGACGCCGGCGATATCTGGCAAAAAAGTAGTGTCGTTACATCTTGGTTAAACGATTTAACCCACCAAGCTATTCAAGAAAATCCAAATCTAGACGGTATCAGCGGTGTGGTCGCTGAATCCGGCGAAGCTCGCTGGACATTAGAAACCGCCAACCAACTTGGCATTTCTCTGCCTGCTATTCAAGCCTCATTCGACGTTCGATTGGCATCCCAAAAAGGTGAAATTAACTTTGCGACCAAATTACTAGCCGCCATGCGCAACAAATTTGGCGGCCACAATATCAACGGCCAGCAATAATTATTTAACAGCGGCTTTTATCAGTCCGACGAAAAGTGGATGTGGTTTGGTTGGGCGAGAACGGAATTCGGGGTGAGCTTGAGTGGCAACGAAATATTTATTTTTGGGAGCTTCGATGTATTCAACCAATTTTCCATCTGGTGATAAACCGCTAACGACTAGCCCACCTTTGTTAATTTCGGCCAAAAACTTTTGATTAACTTCGTAACGATGACGGTGACGTTCAGTGACATCCAATTGTCCATAGGTTTTAGCAGTTAACGATCCTTTTTGCAGTTTTGCCTTGTAATCACCCAGTCGCAATGTGCCACCGGTCGATTCTTTACCGGCTTGACCATTCATAATATAAACAACGTCTTGTTTAGACTCAGGCATAAACTCAGTGCTATGCGCCGCCTTTAAACCAGCCTTACGGGCGCTGGCAATCACCGCCGCTTGCAGCCCTAAACAAATACCCAAATATGGCACATCGTTGTCTAGCGCATACCTAGCAGCGTCAATTTTGCCTTCGATACCACGTTTGCCAAAACCACCAGGCACAATAATTGCATCAACGGCTTTAAAATCTTTTTTGGTCGCAATTTCGGCATTAATCCAATTGAGTTTTAACGCCACTTTTTCGCGCCAAGCTGCCGCCTTTAGTGCCTCGACAATCGAGATGTAGGTGTCCTCATTGTCGATATATTTAGCAACCAAGCCAACCGTGACTAACTTGTCAGGCTTGCTGGTTTGATGCCTGACAATTGTTTTCCAGGCCGATAAATCAGGTTCTTTGTCATTACCTGAAAAGTCAGATAACAGATTGCTAAGTTGGCTTTTGGCTAAAATCAATGGCACACGATAAACTGTGTCAGCATTTGGCATCAACAAGACATTTTCTTCGGGAACACCACCAAATAAACTAATTTTTTTAGCAACTCCGGCTGGCGCTGGCGTATCAGTTCGAACCACCACGGCGTCCGGAAAAATTCCAAAACCACGCAAATCTTTCAAAGCATTTTGGGCTGGTTTGGTTTTAAACTCTTTACTAGTACCGATAAAAGGCACATAAACAACGTGAATAAATAGACAATTTTGACGACCAACACGTTGCGAAAATTCGCGAATCGCTTCGACAAAACTCAGACCTTCATAATCGCCCACTGTGCCGCCAATTTCAACAATATGAATATCACTGCCACTACTTTCGGCTGAATCTGATATGGCTCGTTGAATTGATTTGGTCAAATGAGGTACTAATTGAACAGTTTGACCTTCAAATTTACCGGCTCGTTCATCGGCAATCAAATCAAATAAAAGCCTACCAGCCAAAGTAGCGCTTTTTTGCGTTAGTTCAATATCCAGAAACCGTTCATAATGACCCAAATCTAAATCAGTTTCAGCACCGTCACGTGTCACAAAACATTCACCGTGTTCCCGAGGATTTAAAAGGCCCGCATCTACGTTCAGATACGGGTCACATTTTTGGATCGAGATTTTAGCACCTTTGGCCTGTAAGACAGCACCGACACTAGCAGCCGTTACGCCTTTGCCTACCCCAGATAATACACCCCCAGTTACAAATATATATTTTTGTTTTTGTCCCATGTTTGTCTTCACCTCCATGGAATTTCATTGTATCACTCAACAACACACCACGCTATATTTAGCGTGCATGTTGTTTATTCTACGCTAAAATAGATTGAGCTGAACTGCCTTTCGGATAGGTCTTTGGTTGTTGCTGCCAGCTGTTCCAATCATCTTGAATTGGCTTTAATATTTGCCAACTACGCAACACTTCATTACTGCCTGTAAACAGGCTTTTTTCGCTGGAAATCGCATCAACTAGCACCTGTTCGTAAGCATCAGGCAATTTAACATCGTTTTCATAATTAAAGCTCAGATTGCGCGCTTCAAATTCTCGGCTGTAACCTGGTTTTTTGACAAACAATTCGATATTGATGCCTTCGTCTGGTTGAATCTTGAAGACCAAGCAGTTACTTTGAGCACCATTGCTAGTTTTTAGACGAATTCGGATTTCAGCGGTCGTTTCAGACAGTTCTTTGCCGGTCGTTAATCGAATCGGCACACCAACCCAATTTGGCTGATTAGATGACATCTCGATCGACACAAAAGTCTCAACCTGGCTATCGTTATTGTTCACCTCTTCTTTATAACCCTCATACTGCGCCCGAACAACTTTACCAGGATCAACTGGCTGTAATTGGTTCAGGGCCGCCAAACGTAGCTCTGGCATCCTCTCCCATTCAAGTCCCTGTGGGATATCCATCAAAGTCAAAGTCAGCAGTTGCATCAAATGTCCCTGAACTAAATCACGTAGTGCGCCAGTTTGTTCGTAAAATTGAGCTCGGCCATCAATACCGCCCTTTTGTAACGATACAATCTCGATTGATTCAATAAAATTATTATTCCAAATATGATAGAACAAGGCATTGCGCGCCCTAAAAGCAATAATATTTTGGGCCATTTCCTTAGCCAAATAATGGTCAATCCGATATATCTGTTGCTCTTGATAGTGACTAGCTGTTTGTTGAATCAGTTTTTCGGCCGATTCTAAATTAATACCAAATGGCTTTTCGAACAAAATTTTTACATTCGGCGTATTAATACCGACTTCACCCAAAAAGTCGACAATCTGCGCCGTCGACAATGGTGGCACGGCCATATAAATCAACAATTGCTCGTCATCACCCAGCACCACGTACTGCTTCAGCCTTTGATATTCATCAGCTGACGCCAAATCCATCGTAAAAATCGACAATTTACCATCCAAAAACGTTTTATTGTCGCAGTGACCGAATAATTCAGACTGATTAACTTCGTGACGAGATACACCAATCACCGACAAATCATTAAAATTGCCTGTACTAATAATTTGCCCTAACGCCGGTAGCAACTTGCGCGTCGCCAAATCACCCGTAATACCAAAAATAAGTAATTTTGTAATCATAACTGTAATAATTATACACCTTGCGCAGCCAAAACCCATTCCGCGGGTGACGTTCGTCGGGGCGGCCCCAATTTACTACAAAATGGTAATCCATTTTTATAAATTAGGGGCGGAACGGACGGCAGGACCCGAGGGGGTTTTGG
>CAIUMO010000008.1 GCA_903900345.1 uncultured bacterium
ACTATCGAAAGATAGTTATTTTCTTTTGGTAAGTTAAAAAGCTCTAAACTCCACACCTGTGGATGTGAGAAGTGCAAGTCTTCAGTGCGCAATGAAACATACCGATGCAAACTATGTTTGCAGTCGTGAATTTTCGGGGTAGCGGAACGTGACCGAGTCCTCTCTCGCGTACCAAAAAGAAAAGACGGCTTTATGCCGTCTTTTCTTTTTGGTAAAAAGCTAGAGCCGCGGTTCCGTAACTACGATTGTCCACCACAACAATTCCGATGTCGGGCGGCACTTCACCTCTACCTGGGTATGATAGTACCATAATCCCATTTGGGCTTAATAATTGAGCTAATCTGGAAACTGTGGAAAACTGCATATCGCTATAGGGAGGGTCTGTAAAAATTACATCGTATAATTTGTCTGTGTTTTGGCTGATCCATGTACCAACATTCATCTGTAAAACAGCTGTTTGAGCTTTGGTGTCAAGTGTCGTGATATTCTTGTTTAAAATATCATTAGCTGATCGATCACGTTCAATAAAAGTAACGTGAGAAGCACCACGACTAAGTGCCTCTAGACCGATTGAACCTGAACCAGCAAAAGCATCCAAGACCTCGGCGCCATTAACTTTGCTGCCAAGTATATTAAATAGTGAACCACGGACACGCTCGCTCATAGGATGAGTGACTTTGCCTTCTGGCGCCTGAATTAGTCGTCCACCAAATTTACCAGCAATTATCCGAACATTCATGATTTATTTATCTCTTGCAATGATGATCGCTTGACTCCACGCCAAAGTAACGACCTTGATGATTTCTGGAACAAGTATCTTTTTCGTCTTTGCGGCCAAACTTCGCGTCCAACCTTTTTTTATAAATCCATCATACATTTTCAGATCATGAATCTTGTGTAAAGATTCCATGAATAAGGTCTCAAAGCCATACTGATCAAGGCGCTTAATATCATGACTAGTTGGACCAGCCTGACTAAAGCTATCTGAGGCAATCGCTGAGGCTACTCCCCACTCAAACATTATGTGAGCGATGACTCCACGCGTTCCCCAATGCTCCCATCTCTTTAAAATCGCCTCTTTGCGGCTAAGATTAAGTACGATTTCTTCATCATCGATAGTCAAAACCTCATGGTTCGGATCAATCAGCCGACCTTGGGCCTTTTTACTACTCAATGGATAATGGTGTGCTGGCGTTAAACCGTCAACAATATCATGTGCCAACCAGGCAGCTTCAAAAGCCGCCCGCGTATCATTATGATCACCTAACGCCTTTGCCAAATTCACTATGCGATTGTCGATTTGCTGCAACAACACGCGATCATCTGGCTCGACAGGATCAATGTATGGCCAAGGTTCATCTTGCAGCGAGGATCCTTTGAGCTTTAATCCATCCGGACCATTTTTGCCTTCAAAGTGAATAATATTACTTATAGTAGGAAAGTTAATTGCTGCCGGAATATGCTTAGTCAAACGACGACGAGCGATCCGATCAATTTTTTGATGGACGCCGACAATTCTGCCTGAACCTCGACGAAAAGTTGTGCCTGAATACATATATTTTAGTTCTTATTTAGATAATATTTGTTAGTTTAATGTTGTTAGACGCTGATAATATTCAACCTGCGTATCTAATTGTTTATATTGTAGCATGTCAAAGCCACCACTGGCGAAAATTTTGGCTTGTTTTTGGGCCCGAGCAATCAGCTTTGTGTCAGCTAGGGTTGCAATCTGCAGATTCAAGGCACCGTGTTGCGCTCGACCGTAAATTTCACCTGGACCACGCAGTTTTAAGTCAACCTCGGCCAAATAGAAGCCGTCATTACTCTTTTCGATCTCACGTAACCGTTGCGACGGTTTGGCGCTGGTACTGTTGATCAAATAGCAATAACTTTGATAAACGCTACGACCAACTCGTCCCCGCAACTGGTGTAATTGCGACAGGCCAAATCGATCAGCATTTTCAATTACAATTACCGTGGCTTTCGGCACGTCAACACCAACTTCAACAACCGTTGTACTAACTAGAATATCAAGTTCACCCCGACTGAACCGTTGCATAACTTCATCTTTTTCAGCTGGTTTGAGCTTACCATGCAATAAACCGATTCGACGATGTTTAAATATCGAGTTTTGTAACTTTACATACTCAGCTTGAACGCTTTTGATATCATTTTCAGGATTATCTTCAATCAAACTACAGATGATATAAGCTTGGCGACCAGCCGTAATTTCGGCGTCAACTTGTGCGTATAATTGCGCTCGGCTATTTGGTGACCAAATTTTCGTCGAAATCGGCTTACGTCCAGACGGCAACTCATTTAAAATGCTAATATCTAACTCACCATAAACCGTCAACGCCAAACTACGTGGAATCGGTGTTGCTGTCATCGCCAGCATATGAGGCATATGTTCCGATTTATCAAGTAATAGTTGACGCTGCTTGACACCAAATCGATGTTGTTCGTCAATCACCACAAAACCTAATTTATAAAATTTAACCGTTTCTTGAATCAAAGCATGGGTACCAACGACAACCTGAACCGATCCAGTGGCAATTTGTTCGTACAGTGTTTTACGGGCCATACCTTTGACACTACCAGTCAACAAACCAACGGTTATGCCTAGTGGTTGCAACAGCTTACTAAGCGTCTCGGCGTGCTGTGAGGCCAATATCTCGGTCGGAGCCATGATTGCCGTCTGAAAGCCAAAATGTGCCACTTGGCAAGCCACCAGGCCTGCAACGACAGTTTTACCTGACCCGACGTCACCCTGCAACAGCCGATTCATTGGCGTTTGGCGTTCCATATCTTGAATAATCTCCCAAGCTGCTCGTCGCTGAGCACCAGTCAAAGAGAATGGCAGTTTACTGACAAAATTCGCTACGATCGGTTGCTCAAACGGTATCGTCCAGCCCGTCAATTTAGAATTCTCTTGACGATTGAGTTGACTAGCCAGTAGCAACTGGAATAATTCTTCAAAGCCCAATCTTTCACGCGCCTTATCAACATCAACCATATTTTCAGGAAAATGCATCGATAGTATTGCGTCACTACGTGACATCAGTTTTTCAGATTTTATAATTTCAGCCGGCAAAGTCTCGGGCAACATTGTTATTAATGGTCGCAGTTCTGCCAAAATTTTGCGAACCAAAGTTGTTTTTAGACCTTTAATGGATCGATAGACTGGTAATATTCGGTCAGTTTGGACCGGCATATCTTTGACCATCTCGGCACTAGGATTTGTCAGTTGGTAACGGTTGTAATTAAATTCAAACTCGCCCGAAAAGTAAAACTCTTCACCTGATTTAAGTTGCGTCTCGCGATACGGCTGATTAAACCAAACCGCCTGTAATTTGCCAGTACTATCGGCCAATGTAGCAGTTGTAATGCGTAAGCCCCTGCGAACTGGACGAGTCGCTATCTTTTCACAGCGTGCCTTTATCGTTGCTTTGCCAGGTTTAATATCGACAATCGTCGTAATATGCGAAAAATCTTCGTAGCCGCGTGGTAAAAACTCAATCAAATCACCAACCGTATTAATGCCAGCCAATGTGAATTGTTCGCCAGTCTTGGCGCCAATACCCTTGACTTTATCAAGTGGAGAAAATAGGTTCATATATATAGTGTAGCAAGACTAGTTGGTAACAGCCAAAATACCTTCCAGTACCAACGCCGTATCTTCCCAACGTTCAACTGCAATTGTATCGATTCCCATAGCTTTGACAGGGTAATCATTACCACCTTCCATCAATTTGTCGCCAATAAACAGAATGTCATCTTTACTGATGTCCAATTCTTCAATTAGTTTTTGCATGCCATAGGCTTTATCAACACCGATCATCGTGACGTCAATTGAAGTTGTACCGCCAGCCCGAACTTCTAAATCCATCAGTTGCGGTGCAATGTGGTCACGAATTTTTAATTTCTTTTCGCCAGTTGGATCCCATTTGTACTTTAATTCAGCCGGTGCTTTTTGACCCAAGGCTGAATACGTCACCTGCGACCCACGATCTTCAATAATGTCGCCATATGGGTTAGCTTCCCATAGGCCCAATTCTTTGGCGCCTTCCTCGAGGGCTCGAACAGTTCGCTGTTTTTGATCATCAGTTAGCGAATTCTCATACTGCTTTTCCCAAGCTTCAGATAATTCGTCATAACGATAATATTTAGTGCCACAGGTCGGCATTAGATGTAGTCTGGTTAAATCACGCGACGAGGCCTCTAGCCTGTCAACTACTTGAATCTTGAACTGTTCAAATGCGCCACCCGAAATTACGCAAACATCATATTTTTGGAGTAATTTTACCAATATCTCACCCATGCGGTCAGATATAGGTGATTTAGTTATAGCTAATGTATCGTCCAGGTCGAATGCAATCACTTTTTTAATCATAAATACTATTATAGCAAATGATTAACGGACTAATATAAAGCTGTTCTTGCCTTTTTTGATTAGACTAACGTTGGTAATTTGACGATCTTCGGTTACTTTTTGATCGTTAATTGTGACAGCATTACCTACTATCAAACGTCGAGCATCACCATTACTGCTGGCAATTCCAGTCTCAACCAAGCTGTCAACTATTGTTTTACCAACAGCTGCAGTCGGTATTTCGGCCGCCAAAGCGTCAAGCTCCGCCGTTGACAGTGAGTTTATATCAGCAGTACCAAACAATACATTAGTGACTCGTTCAACACTAGCTGTACGCTCAGCGCCATGAACCAAAGTCGTCACAGCAGTCGCCAAGGCCTTTTGAGCTTGACGTAGGCCTGGATTCGATTGTCTTTGTTGGTCAAGTTGATCAATTTCCTCTTTGGTTAGCAATGTAAATATTTTTAGATAATCAATTACACCAGCGTCATCAGCATTAAGCCAAAATTGATAAAATTTAAAGACACTAGTTTTATTGGCATCCAGCCAAATTGCACCGCCTTCAGATTTACCAAATTTAATACCAGTTGTCTTATTAATAATCAGTGGCGTCGAATAGACATGCGCCTCTTTACCATTCAACCGTCTAATCAAGTCAACACCAGCAATCGAGTTGCCCCACTGGTCAGCGCCGCACAACTGCAGCGTAACGCCATACTGACGGAATAAATGGACAAAATCATATCCTTGCATTAATGAATAGCTAAATTCAGCGTAACTGATGCCAGCACCTTCACTGCCCAGACGCGATTGGACAAAATCTCGTCCCAACATTTGGCTCATTGGTACATACTTACCAACATTGCGCAAAAAATCTAAAAAGTTAACGTCTTTGAACCAGTCATAATTATCAACCAACGTAAATTCTTTGCCAGCGAAAACTTGCGAATATTGGGCGCTAATGGCGGCCTTGTTTTTGGCGATTTCTTCAAGTGTTTTCAGATTACGTTCATTAGCTTTACCATCGGGATCGCCAATCATGCCGGTTGCGCCGCCGACTAACAAATATGCCTTGTGGCCATGATCGATAAAATGTCTGACCATCATAGCTGCTGCAAAATTACCGATTTGCATACTGTCAGCACTTGGGTCAACACCAAAATAGAAACTAACTGGGTTTCCGTCTAATACTGATATATCCTCGTATGTCGTTTGATTAACAAAACCACGCCATTTTAGTTCTTCAGAAAGCTTCATTTTATCCCCGTTGATGTTATTAGATATTCATCTGGTAGTATAGCAAAGTTTAAGAACAGATGCACATAATTATATTTTGATGTGGCCTGGGCGTAGTGCTATAATAAGTTCTATTAATGCTTATGGGGAATAACTAACGTGGCGAAAAAATCATCAAAATCGCACAAGCTCAGTTTGTATTCAAATTTGTCACATTCTCGTCGGACCAAAAAGGATGCCGAGAACCGCAAGCACGCCCAATATCTGGCTTCACTACCAAAACACCCAGTCAAGCGCTTTTTTTATCGTCTTAGTCCAAAACACATGATTAAATACTGGTTCAGTAAACGCGGTTTAATCATGAGCCTTAAGATTACTGGAGTGACCGTATTATTAGTACTGTTATTGATCGGTGGATTATTTGCTTATTTCCGTAAAGACCTTGACTCTATCCGTCCAGGTGAACTTGCTAAACGCGTCCAAACAACAGTTACGACCTACCTTGATCGTAACGGCCAAGTGCTATGGGAAGACAAGGGTGATGGCAACTATAAATTAGTCGTAGACGATAGTGGCCTTAGTAAGTACCTCAAAGATGCAACCGTAGCCATTGAAGACCGTAATTTCTACATCGAAGGTGGCGTCAGTGTGCCTGGTTTAATGAGGGCAGTTTTTAATAATATTTCCGGCGGCAGCACTCAAGGTGGATCGACATTGACTCAACAGTTAGTCAAACAGGTTTTCTTTGCTGATCAAGCCCAACTAAGAGGCCTGAGCGGCATACCACGTAAAATCAAAGAAATGATCTTGGCAATTGAAGTTGAGCGCATGTATAACAAAACTCAAATTCTGGATCTATACTTGAACGAATCACCATATGGCGGTCGTCGTAATGGCGCTGAATCGGCTGCGCAAACATATTTTGGCGTCTCAGCCAAAGATTTAACAATTCCAGAAGCGGCCCTGCTGGCAGCTATTCCTCAAAACCCAGCTGTCTATAACCCATATAACTTGGCTGGACACGACTCTTTAATTACCCGTCAACACACCGTCCTAGACAATATGGCCGATCAAGGCTATATAACCAAAGCTCAAGCCGACGAAGCCAAAAAGTTCCCAGTCCTCGATCACATCCTGCCTGAATCAACTCAGTATACTAATATCCGCGCACCGCACTTCGTCGAGATGGTCAAAGCTGAACTTGAAAAAGAATTAGGTAAAGCAACTGTCGGCAAGGGCGGACTAACCGTCAAGACTACATTGGACCTACGCGTCCAAACTAAACTCGAAGAAGCGATGAACACTATGTTTAGTTCGTCAAAGCCTAAATCAGCTGGTTTCACCAACGGTGCGGCAACAGTCGAAGACACTAAAACTGGACAAATTGTAGCCCTAATGGGTAGCCGCGACTTCAACTATCCTGGCTTTGGTCAAGATAATGCCGCCGTTGCTTATCTGCAACCTGGATCAACTATTAAACCATTGGTCTATTCGCAGCTTTTCCAAAAGAAGGCAACCGGCCAAGCAAATTACGGCAGTGGTAGTATCTTTAATGACGTTAATATTGATTCAATTTATGGCGCTCAGTTGTTTGATGCCGACCACGTCTTTAAAGGCCCATTAACCATCCGTTCAGCCTTAGCTACATCACGCAACATTCCAGCCGTCGAAGCGATGCATATATCTGGCATCAAGCCTACACTCGATACTATCCATAGTTTAGGTGCAACTAGTTATTGTACTGAGGGCAGCGAAACGCAAGTTGGACTAGCTGCAGCGATTGGTGGCTGTGGCCTTCAGCAAATCGATCTAGTTAACGCCTATGCGTCACTAGGCCGCATGGGAGCATACAAGCCCCAATCAACTATTTTGGAAGTCAAGAATAACTCTGGTGAAGTTTTGAAAAAGTGGACTGACACTGCCGCTGTCCAAGTTATCGATCCACAATCCGCCTATATCGTTAGCGATATCCTATCAGATGACGTTGCGCGCGCACCACTCGACGGTCGCCATGCTAAAGGTATGGAAATTCCAGGTGTCAGAACCTCTACTAAGACAGGCACGTCTGATAAAGGCGGCAACGCCAAAGATATCTGGATGGCAAGCTATAGCCCAGTCCTTACTATGGCGGTATGGCTTGGTAACTCGGATGCAACTATTCTCAAGAATGGTACTTCATTAATCCCTGGACCGATTATCGCTACTGTTATGGAATACGCTCACAAAGATGTATATGCCGCCCAAGGACTCTGGAAATCTGGTGACTGGTTTACTCAACCAACTGGTATTCAAAAGGTTGATAACGAACTTTACCCTTCATGGTGGAACAAGACTCAGGGTCAAACCAATGCTAAATTAATGTTTGACAAAGTCTCTAAAAAGAAAGCGACTGCTTTAACACCAGACGGCGCCAAAATCGAGCTTGATGTTAACAAGATGGTTGATCCTATAACTAAAAAAGATGTCTATACAGCAGTCGACACTAGTTACGATGCTTCAAAAGACGACGACGTACACCTTGCTACAGATGTTAGACCAAACATTTCCAGTATAGATGTAGCGTCTGTTGGCGGCTCACATGATTATACCGTCACTGTCAATGTCGACGCAGGCAGTACTTATCCTGTGGCTGGCGTTCAAGTCACTATTGGCGGCCAAAGCTTTGTCGCTGTCGCCTCAACTCCTGGAGTCTATGCTTATACATATTCAGCTCAATCATCAGACAGCGGCTTATTGATATCAGCAATCGCAACCGACAGTGTATTCTACGCCAGCCCTACTGCTAGTGCTAGCTCAACGATTAGTTACTAATAAAATAATTAACGATTAGCTAAATCGACTAGGTTTTGTTCGTGTTGATCGGCCTTGTTCTTGTATTGTCTTTTGTGGTTAGAGCGATTAACAGTCTTAGGCTTAACGTTGACTACATTTTGTTGCTTGCGATTGTTATTCTGTCGACTTTCGGTAACCTTAGCAAACATCATCTTGCCAGCAGCTGTCTGGAGGCTACGAATAAATTCAATTTCGACAGTTTTACCTACCTGATTGCTGGCGTGCTCAACAACGACCATAGTGCCATCCGTAAGGTGTCCAACAGCCTGATGTGCGTCCTGGCCCTTTGCAGTCAGCTCCAGCAGCATCTTTTCGCCTGGTAAGTACGCCATACGAAGACTCATAGCTAAATCATTAACGTTTAAGACTGTAATCTCTTCAACCTGAGCAACCTTATTCAAGTTATAATCAATCGTACAGATTGAACCGTGGTATTGTTTGGCAAGTTTTAATAATCGCTCATCAACACCTTCTTCGGCTCGACTGCCATCTTGGATAATCTCAACTTTGACGCCTGGCATATGTTGCAATTCGGTCACGATATCTAGACCATGACGAGCCCTAGAACGCTTTTCAGTATCAGCGTGATCAGCCAAGAATTGCAATTCACCAATTACACTTCGTGGAATGCTCAACGTGCCATTAATAAAGCCTGATTTAGCGACAGCAATAATGCGGCCATCGATTAGGACCGAGGTGTCGACAAATATTGGCCTAATTTCTTTTTTGTGTGATAACTTTTTTGTATTAACAGCTACCAAATATGATGTCTCGGCTGCAATGATTAGTAGCAATACGGTTTTAATAATTTCCATTTTTTCTCCTTGACCCGTCGAATGACAGGTTATTTTTGTAGGTAGTCAATCAGCGCGGTGCGCAAATCACTGACACCTTTAATAAATGTGTTTTTGGCGACGCTTTTGGGGGCAATTGCCACTGTAAATCCTAGTTTTTTAGCTTCGGCGACACGTCGATCGGCCGATAATACCGAACGAATCTCGCCACCGAGTCCAACTTCACCAAAGACAACTACGCCGTCATCAATGCGACGGCCAGCCGCGGCGCTGGCAATAGCCATACAAATGGCAAGATCTGCTGCTTGGTCATTAAGCTTGAGGCCACCGACTACGTTAATATAAATGTCTTTATCAGATAAATTCAGTTTAGTGCGGCGCTCTAGGACTGCAATCAGTAAGTTTAATCGATTCAGATCAAACCCACTAGCAGTACGCTTAGGATAACCGAAACTGGTCGGATTAACAAGGGCTTGGATCTCAACCAGCAGCGGACGCGTGCCCTCCAGGGTCGCTAAAACCACCGATCCATCCGAATTTTGACGTTCAGCCAGTAGTGCTGCCGATGGATTTTCGACCAGCCGCAAACCTTCTTGATACATTTCAAATATAGCTGCTTCACTAGTTGAGCCAAAGCGATTTTTGACCGCTCGGACAATCTTGAAGCCGCCGTAACGGTCACCTTCAAACTGCAAGACGACATCAACTAAGTGCTCCAGGACTTTTGGACCAGCGATACTACCTTCTTTGGTAACATGACCAACCAAAATCACCGCGGCACCTGATTGTTTAGCCGCTCGAATAATAACATTGCTACTGTTGGTAATTTGACTAACCGTTCCTGGAGCTGAAGTAATTTCATCTAGCGCTAAGGTTTGAATCGAGTCAATTACGACCAATTTATAGCCGCCCGATCGGATTGTGGCGGCTATATCGTCAGCACTAGTACTAGATGCAAAACTAAGCTGTTCACTAGTTTCAGCCCCTAGGCGCTGCGCCCGTAATTTAACTTGGCCAGCCGATTCTTCACCACTGGCATACAGTACAGCTTCAGTCTTTGCGATATACGCCGAAACCTGTAATAATAGCGTGCTTTTACCAATACCAGGTTGGCCAGCTAACAAGACTACACCGCCTAGTAATATTCCACCGCCCAAAACATCGTCTAGATCCTTGAACCCAGTTGCTAGACGTTTAATACTATCTTTACTGGATATCGAACGCATTGTTTGAACGCTGAGAACTTTGCCTGACGATTCACCCCTAGCGACAACTGATTTACCACTAGAAGTTGGCACTTGCTCGACCAACGTATTCCATTCGCCACAATTATCACATTTACCAACCCATTTAGGATAAGTTGCACCACAATTTTGACAGACAAACTGAGTTCTTGTTTTAACCATTAAGCTAATTATACCCTAAACAGACGGAGCTGGCGCCAATGAACTGTCAATACTGTTGTATAGCTTCTTGGACTGACTGGCGATTGAATTATATTCGTCTAGAATTGCATTGTATTTAGCAATATCACTATTAATCGATTTACTCTTTGTATTCGTGCTGGTGATTCGAGCTGACAGCACTGCCCGTTCGGTATCAAACTGACCCTGAGACGTAAAATCACCAATTTTAGCCCGCTTATCAAAGGCTGTGACGTCCTGAGTTAAAGTCTGAGCATCAATATTATACTGCGCCGACTCATCTGTAATAGTTTTAGCTAGCGCTGTCAGCTGATCAGACAAAGAACTAGCCTTAGTAGCTAAATCCTGAAATACGCCATTATATTTGACATATAACTGAACAACGTTTTGGCGATCTGAGAAATATTGCTTGTAATAAGTCTCTAATGCTGGTGCCATATCAACTACTTCGGTAGCAATGACTGAATGTAATTCGTTATCGCGTTCGCCTGGTTCAGTACGATCATAGAATGCGATCAATTCGGCGAAATCTTTATTGTTTTCAAGTTTTTTGTATTCAGCCTCTAGCAATACATTAACCTTGTCCTTTTCGTCTTTACCAAGCCGAACGTAAGCTGCATGTAATGTCTCGTGAGCGGCAGTAACTTCACGAATACCATCCAACTGAGTATTAGTTACGTCGTAAATGTACATCCGATAGTTGCTATAACAACCCAAAATTGAGGTTGTAGTTTCGATCCGACTACAAACCGAGTTAAAATATTGAGCCGCATCAAGTTCCGGTTGGCTAGCGTAAAAAAGAAATTTGCCATAATCACTCATACCATCGCGTTTGGCAATGTTCGATATTTGATCTGATGGCTTGAACTGCCAAACTGTCATCTGATCTACGATGCGCTGCCTAAATAATACGATTAAAGCGGCGCTAGTAATCAGCACCAAGCAGACGATAATACTAGTTATTACGCCAACTTTTTTACGCTTCGGCTGAAACATCTAGGCAAACCTCTCCATTTTTTATTCCTACTATTAATACAGTACCTTTTTCGTACTCGCCTGACAATACGCCATCGGCAATGCGATGTTCCAACTCGTCCTGGATAGCGCGCCTGAGTGGACGAGCGCCATATCTTTCGCTATAACCTTTCTTAATTAGTGATCGTTTAGCCGCTGGTCGAATCACTAAATGAATCCCCTTTTGGACTAATCTTTGCTGTAATTCATCAATCAGATTATCAAAAATCTTACTAATTTGCTTGCGAGTTAGCGCCCTAAAGGTGACAATACTGTCAAAACGATTGATCAATTCTGGACGCATTATATTGTTAAGGGCAGCTTCGGCGGCAGCGGCATTGTCGTCGTGAATTGTTTCAAGTTTCTTTTGATCGCTTTTTGATGACGCATGAAAGCCTAAACTGGATTCTTTCATCATTCGCTCAGCGCCAAGATTACTGGTTAAAATAACAATTGTGTTACTAAAGTTAACTTTTTTACCCTTGGCGTCGGTTAACGAACCGTCTTCTAAGATTTGCAATAACAAGTTAAATATTTCTGGGTGAGCTTTTTCAATTTCATCAAATAACACCACGCTATAAGGCTGACGGCGAATCTTGTCGGTTAACTGACCGCCATCATCGTAACCAACATAGCCAGCTGGAGCCCCCAATAAGCGACTAGTGTTATGTTTTTCACCAAATTCACTCATGTCGATTTTTATAAGCGCACTTTCACTGCCAAAAACTTCGCGCGCCAAAACCTTGGCTAGCTCAGTTTTGCCAACGCCAGTAGGGCCCATAAAGACAAATGAACCAATTGGACGCTGACTACTGGCCACACCACTACGACTACGGCGGATTGCTCGTGACACTTTACTGACAGCCTCTGACTGACCGATAATATATTTACCAAGATGTTTTTCGAGGTTGCGTAATAATTTAGCTTCCGACTTTTGAACGTGCTGAACTGGGATGTTCGTCATTGAAGCAATGGCATAAGCTATATCTTCACTGCTAAGGATTATCGGCTTACTTTTGTCTGATTCTTGACGCATTTCATCCAGCTTGGTGGTAATTTGACTAATTCGCGTTTTATACAAGGCGGCTCGCTCGTAATCTTCGGCCAAGACTGATTCTTCCATCTTTTCATTCAAATTTTTCAATTGTTTAGTAAAATCACGTGACCGACTAGGCTTCTGGGCTGAACGTACGCGGATTAACGCAGCTGCTTCGTCAATAACATCAATAGCTTTATCGGGCATAAAACGCTCGTTGACATAACGGTCAGCCATATAGACGGCATCGTCAATCACCTCGTCAGGAATACTGACGGCATGATGTTTTTCGTAGCGCTCGCGCAGACCTTTCAAGATTGCAACCGTATCTTTTAGGCTAGGTTCGGGTACAATAATCGTTTGCAAACGACGGTCTAGGGCCGTATCTTTTTCGATATACTTTCGATATTCGTCCAAAGTTGTAGCCCCGATTAACCTAATGTCATCATGCGCCAAGGCTGGTTTTAAAATATTAGCCGCATCCAGCGAGCCTTCAGCCGCACCAGCACCGACCAAAAGGTGGATTTCGTCAATAAATATAATAACGTTTTTTTGTTGTTGTAATTCACTGATAACTTTTTTAAGTCGATCTTCAAATTCACCACGGTATTTAGTGCCAGCAATCATGCCGGCCAAGTCAAGTTGGATAATACGTTTATCAAGTAAATGATCAGGCACGTCTTCGCTGGCGATTCTCTGCGCTATGCCTTCAGCAATCGCTGTCTTACCAACGCCAGGTTCACCGATCAAGACTGGATTATTTTTGGTACGACGACTTAAAATTGTAATGACTCGTTCTTCGATTTTCTCGCGGCCGATGACTGGATCGAGTTTACCGGCTTTGGCCATAGCCGTTAGATCAATGCCAAAAGTGCCCAAAGCGCCCTTTTGTTTAGTTGGTCGGCTAGTATGTTGTGAGGATATCGATTGATAGTCGTCTTTGGTCGAATCTTGTTGCCTGTCCAAAAATTCTTCAGTTTCAGAAGTTAATTCCATTAAGTCAACGCCTAAGTCGCGCAACAAAACTGACGCTCTGGCATTCTTTTGGTTCAAAATACTATAAAGAATATGTTCAGTGCCTAATAAATCTTGATGAAAGTCCTGCGCGGCGTCCCAACTCATTTTCAAAGTTAATTTAGCTGTTTCGCTAAGACCTTTGGCTTCGGTGCCAACGATCACGGTCAATGGCACCATTTTTAAAGCTGTCTGAACTCGGTCAAGCGTCACTCCAGCATCAGCTAGTAATTTTGCGCCCACCGAGGAGCTTTGCGCTAATATTCCAAGTAATAAATGTTCGGTACCAATATAAGGACTGCCGTTAGCCTGGGCAATAATATTAGCATGATGCAAACTAATCCGAGCGTTATCGGTCAAATGAGCCACAAATTCCGAAAAATCATCAGCCATACTGCTATTATAACTTAATGATAAATATTATGCTCGGCAAGGCAAAAGCTTTAGACTTCTATCACT
This sequence comes from uncultured bacterium, assembly GCA_903900345.1. GTDB lineage: Bacteria > Patescibacteriota > Saccharimonadia > Saccharimonadales > Saccharimonadaceae > UBA1547. The sequence continues at coordinate 14,182 of CAIUMO010000008.1, forward strand.
TAGAGACACGGAAACCAATAGCTGAGCTCGAACCGGTAGGCAAATAATCTAAGAATAAAGCAAAGACTCCAGCACTACCGTGGTCCCACCAGTTGCCGCCACGCCTAAATGGACGCGTAGACGTATCGCCACTATTAGAATAAAGCTGCCCAATTCCCTGAGTTGAACTCCAACCACTGGCGCCAGATATACCGGTAAAGCTAGGTAAAGCATTAGCAGGTAGGCCATTCCTAAGTAATGAGCCGTTATTCCATTGCTTAGAAGAATAAGCTACCTCGCCCGACAAACCAGGCTGTTGACCACTAGCCAATGTACTATTCGTCCAATCATAAACATTGCCTGCCAAATCCCAAATCACTTCTCCGTTAGATAATCTCAAAGTACGACGTTGATCCGCACCTGAAGACGATGAGTCACCTGTGCCGATATAGCCATTACCGTCATTAGTATCAGCTGCCAGTGCATTAGCTGGTACGTTGTCATTATGCCCACTATAAATATAACTAGAGCCAACTGATCCGCCACTCCAGTTTGAAGCAATATTGAGAACATTTTGAGCTATTGTTAACCATTCGGTTTCAGTAATCAAGTGACAACCGGTACAGCCAGCTACATTAGGGCTGTTAGCTATAGCGGTAGTCTGTGAGATAGATGTCCAAGGCAATCCTGCTGCTTGGCTAATAGGTGTAGTAGTTGAACCAACCTGTTTAGCTTCGTATTTCATGACACAGAAGTCAGAAGTGCCATAGGTACTGCTGCCAGGTACAACAATGAAGTTAAGTGGGCAGACTAGGCTAACTGGTGTTGGTGTAGTGTTAGAGTCAGTTAGACGATAGTTGTTAGTGGCATTGTTATTATTAGAGCTAATGAGACTAAAGGATTGGTAGTCAGTTGGATTGGGTTGGTAGGTTAGAGTGTTATTGGGACTAGACTTCAGACAGATGTTAGGTGGCGTTGGCGAACTAGCGCAGTTATTGGTTTGCGGGTAGTTACCGTTATCTATGGAATAGAGCTTTAACTGTTGAGAAGCATTAGCTAGATCAGATTGTAAGGCAGAGTTAGTGGCTCTTTGAGCTATACCGGTATAGCTGACGATGGTTATGGCGGCGAGGACACCGATAACTACTATTACTACGAGGAGTTCGACGATGGTGAAGCCAGGAGAGTAAGAACGGTTTTTAGATGCCATAGCGACCTCGAAGGAAATTAAAGTTTTGATTAACTTCATCAACAGATAGGGCTCGATTATAAACTGCTAGATTTGCTAGATTTCCCTTCCAAAATCCATAACAAATAATAGTCCTACAACCTAGATTCATATTAGTAGCCGCTGGAAAGTTTCCAGAGACTGCTCGCTGATAAACCAATACGCCATTTTTATAAGATTTGGCGTTCGCACCGTCAAAAGTCAATGCTATGTAGTCCCATTGTGATCCGTTATGTATAAATATCACATCACCAGACACAAAGCCACCTTGACCGTACCATTGGTAAGTATTAGCTCCAGCTTGTTCAACTCTCGATGCAGTACCGTCAACTCCCGTATCAATCGTTAGCACGTCAGACCATGCGCCAGGGCTATTATCTTTAATAAAGAAGCTAATAGTTCCATTAGTGCCACTCAATTTGTTAGGAATAACAGCATAATCGTCAATCCCATCAAAAATTAAATATCCTTTATTAGCGCTACTATAGCCAACCCCACCATACAAAGTCCCACTATTACCACCTCCACTCAAATCAGTCCAGGTAGTACCAGAGCCAGGGTATGAGGTTGGATTGCCAGCGTCTAGGTTAAGGACTGGGCAGATGCCAGGTGATATAACACCATCTTGGGTTGTATTATAGTTTTGGCCACTTTTGGCAGCACTCAGGCAAAAGGTAGGTGGATTAGTTGTAGAGCTAACTGTATAAGCAAGAGTGGTGCTCGAATCTACAGTTATACCTCTAGCGCCATTAGCTAAAGCTAAGCTAGCTGGGTAGTTATTAGAACTGTCGACAACTTGATCGAGCTTTAGCTTTTTAGCAACATTGTCTAAATCGACTGAAAGTGATGAGGTAATAGCTCTTTGAGCTATACCGGTATAGCTGACGATGGTTATGGCGGCGAGGACACCGATAACTACTATTACTACGAGGAGTTCGACGATGGTGAAGCCAGAGGAATGATTAAGTCTATTATGATTATTTCGTAGCATTGTAAACAGCCTTTATTTGATCGGCCGAAAGGGCTTGACCATAGATTCTGACACTCTTAATTAATCCTGGGAAATCTCCATTACCGTTAGGACATGCACTTGCGGCCGCTTCTGATAAGAATATACCACCCGTGTCAGGGCTGATAGGCACGGCAGGGACCGACTTTGATGACATTAAAACACCCTCCAAATAATACTGCTTGGATCCAGTACTGTCATAAACAACTGTCAAATTAGACCACGTATTCATCGGCAAGACTGAACCTGATGGCCACCACCTATCAGACGTTCCGGTGCCAGTGTCCCAAGCAATTCTTCTGTCTTCTTCGAGTACTATATCAAAACCAATCCAACTACCACTAGTCGCCGAACTAGTGCGTATAAGCGATCGCCAATTGTTATTAGCGTCACAATCTGGATTATCTCTTATGTAATACCATACAGACACTGTCACACTACCAGTTCTTAATGACGCACTATCGGCTATCTGAACATAATCATCCAAACCGTCAAAGCTCATCGATCCGCCACCACTATTACTATAGGTAATGCCATTCAATAGTGTACCGTTATTATCATTACCGCTCATATCACGCCAGGTTGTGCCAGTGCCAGAATACGAGAATGGGCTGCTAGCATTAATGTCTAGGACTGGACATGGGCTATTAAGCAACTGCCCGTCCTGGTTGACACTATAGGTTTTATTATTAGCACTATTAATCGCTTCAAGGCAGAATATATTAAGATTAGTCAAGCTAGTTTTGTAATTATACGAGTTACCACCGCTATATCTCAAACATTTATTAGTTGAGCTATCAGGCTGACTACAATTTATAGTGCTCGGGTATGCGCTGTTAACTACTTGAAATAACTTGATCTGCTTTTGAGAGTTTCCCAGATCTGACTGCAATGAAGCAGCGACCGCCCGTTGGTTAATGCCGGTATAGCTGACAATGGTTATGGCGGCAAGAATACCGACGACCACTATGACGACTAATAATTCGACAATCGTAAAGCCATAATGCTCACGCTTTTGCATGGGGTTATTATAGCATTAGCAAGATGACAGTGACAAGTTTATAAGATCAGTTTATTCAGCTGATTTTTCGACGGCGTCAAGCAAGCTATCTTCGATATTTTTGCGGTGAACTGGAGCAGCTGGCTTAGCAGCAACGGCTTGCTCGATATCAAGTTCATAACCAGTTAGACGGCTAGCTAGGCGAACGTTTTGACCAGCACGGCCGATCGCAATTGATTGCTGATCTTCGGCAACTGATACCGTAGCACGTTTAGTAACTTCGTCAATCACGACTTTAGCGATTTCAGCTGGACTAAGTGCATTTTTGATAAACTGTTCAGGATTTTCGTCATAAGCAATAATGTCAATTTTTTCTTGATCGCCGATTTCATTCATAACTGCTTGGACGCGTGAGCCATGACCACCAACAAAGGTGCCAATTGGATCAACTCCAGACATCGTGCTAGCAACAGCTAGTTTAGTGCGTCGACCGGCTTCACGAGCGATAGCTTTGATTTCAACAGCACCAGTACCAATCTCAGGAACTTCTTGGTGAAAAAGATATTCAACAAATTGTTCGTTACCACGGCTAAGAATTAACTGTGGACCGCGATTATCGCGTTCGATATCTTTGATATAAACCTTAATACGACTACCGACATTGTAGAATTCACCCTGAATTTGTTCGCCTTGTGGAATAATACCACTAGCTTTGCCAAGATCAACTCGAATCACACGTGGTTCAACTCGTTGAACAATACCGTTCACAACCGTACCGATTTTATCCTCGTATTCAGCCAAAACAACTTCACGCTCAGCTTCACGCAGACGCTGCAAAACAACCTGTTTAGCAGTCTGGGCAGCCACACGGCCGAAAGTTGTAACTTCGTGTTTTTCTTCGATAGAGTCACCGATTACGGCATCTTTTTTGATCTTTTTAGCATCAGCTAAGCTAATCTCAACAGCATTAGAGCCGACTTCTTCGACAACTTCACGCGCTACATAAACACTAGCCGTACCGTCATTAATATTTAGCTCACTGCGAACTTCTTGATCGCGCTCACCGTTATCACGGCGCCAAGCGGCAGCAATAGCCTGCTCAATAACAGCTAGAACTGTCTCTTCGGGCAAGTTTTTTTCCTCAGCAATAGTATGCACCGCCAAGATTAGTTGTTTGACATTAATTTCTTCCATGTTATTCTCCTTTTATTGATTCGTATTAAAAAAGTCGACCTGCCGGCCGACGAAACGCAATGTACTAATATCATTATAGCTCACTTTTATGGACTTGGCAATAATTGACCATGACATTTACCTAAAATATTCATCATCGCGTCATCTTCGGCCTGAGTTATCCATAAGCCATATTTTTGCTTGACGGCGATTTGTCTGGCGATATATTGGCACCTAAATGGCTTATTAGATGGCAGCCAAGTAGCAGCATCACCGTCACTTTTTTCCAAATTAGCCGCACCATCAACGGCTAATAATTCTAACGGGTCATTAGCTAGAGCCATGCGCAAAGCTGGTGTAAATTGCTGAGCGCCCTTTTGCCAAGCATCAGACAACGCCACGACGTGATCAATCTGAATCGCGCCGCTGGTATCACTACCTCTTTTAAATAATATCGTCTTGCCAGTGTAAGGATCATATAGCGTACCGGTCGTGACTTCACATTTGTCATTGACGACCACATCCTTTAAATCACGATTTAAGATGATATTACGAGTATCACAGCCATTGGTCACTGACCAACTACTGCCGAACTTGTCCCTTGTATAATCGGTTTTGGGCGCGCGACCCTTGATTGTTAATTGACCTAATGCACTAATTGCCGAGTCGGTTTTAACTTCAACCGAGGCTGACTTAACCTCTGGTTTTGGGTTCAGTTGGTATGGAGTATTAGTAAATATCACGAAAGCTAAGGCGATTAATGAAGTCATAACAACCGCAGCTCGCCTTTTTTGATAGATATTCACGATATAACTATTATGCACTGCTAGTTGAATGCTACAATGGATAGCATGCAAATCGTCTCTAAACTTATCGAACAATTCATTCCAGAAAACTATAATTTATCACTTTATTTCAACCGATCTGAACGAACCTTTAATGGTATCGTCACCGTTCAAGGTCAAGCTTTGTCTGATAATAATATTACATTGCACAGCAAAGGCTTGGTGATCGAATCAGTTATTTTTGACGGCAAGCAGGCCGAATTTTCATACGGTTCAGACGATTCATTAATCATCACCCATCCAGACCTACATCCTGGCAATCATATAATCGCTATCGCTTACAGTGGCGAAATTACCGATTCAATGCACGGACTATACCCATGTTATTACGAACATAATGGCGTCAAAAAAGAGTTGCTAGCGACGCAATTTGAAAGCCATCATGCTCGTGAAGTTTTGCCATGTGTTGATGAGCCAGCTGCCAAAGCTACATTTGATGTAACTTTAACAACTGAAATCAATGTTAATGTGATCGGTAATATGCCAATCAGAAAACAAACAACCGACAATGATCGCCTAATTACGACTTTTGATACGACGCCTCGTATGAGCAGTTACCTGCTGGCCTGGGTAGTTGGCGAACTTCACAAAAAGACCGCTCACACCAAAAGCGGCGTCGAAGTCAACGTCTGGGCGACACCAGCTCAGCCAGCTGATAATCTAGATTTTGCGCTCGACATTGCTGTTCGATCAATCGACTTTTTTGAAGAATATTTCAATACACCTTATCCTCTGCCAAAATCCGATCAAGTTGCCCTACCAGACTTTTCATCAGGTGCAATGGAAAACTGGGGGCTAGTAACCTATCGCGAGATTGCCCTGCTGGTTGATCCAAAGTTAACTTCAATCTTTAGCAAGCATTACGTCGCCTTGGTTGTGGCGCACGAATTAAGTCATCAATGGTTCGGTAATTTAGTAACTATGGAATGGTGGAATGATTTATGGCTCAATGAAAGTTTTGCAACTTTGATGGAATATATCGCCATCGACGCCATCGAGCCAAATTGGGATATTTGGCAAGATTTTAATGATCATGAAACAATCGCCGCTTTGCAACGCGACAGTTTAGAGGGTGTTCAGTCGGTTCAAGCTGATGTTAATCACCCAGACGAGATTCACACTCTATTTGATGGTGCCATTGTTTATGCCAAAGGCGCCCGATTACTTAGAATGCTAAGGCAATACATCGGTGACGAGGCCTTTAAATTGGGGCTCAAAAATTACTTTGCGGCCCACGCCTATAAAAACACCAAGGCCGTCGATTTATGGTCAGAACTGGATAAGACCAGCAACAAAGACACTGCTAGTTTAATGAGCAGCTGGATCTCTCAACCTGGTTTTCCAGTTTTGCATGTGACAGTCCAAGACAACCAGATCAACCTAACCCAAGAACGTTTGGTTAATATAACTGACACTATTCCTGAGACGTTATGGCCAATACCACTTAATTCTAATTATCCTGAATTACCAGAGATACTTGATCAACATACTGTCAGCATTACAAAACAAAGTTCGACGCCTTTGCGATTTAATATCGGCAATACGGCACATTTTATCACCCATTACTCTCACGAGTTACTTGATCAACTAATTAGCGAGATCAAGGCCGGTACTTTGTCACAGATCGATCGATTACAGTTACTAAACGAACAAACTATTTTGGCACGAGCCGGAATTATTAGCAGCGCCGAATTAATTCCACTGCTGAACGCCTTTAGCGACGAGACGAGTGAATCGGTTTGGAGTACGATCAACCTGGCAGTAAGTGAAATCAAAAGGTTTACCGAGAATGATAAAGAGGCTGAATTAAAATTGCGTTCATACGTAACTTCACTAGCACGAACTCAATACGAACGTCTTGGCTGGTCGGCAAAACCAAACGAGCCAGAGACTGATACCAAGTTGAGGCTTTATATTGCTGGGCTTATGACTTTTGGCGAAAGCCCTGACGTGATTGAATCGGCCATCAAGATATACAATTCAGCGCCGTTTGATAAATTAGCACCCGAAATACGCAGCCTCGAACTATCCGTCGCTGTCCGTAATTGTACTGACGCATCAGTTATCAGCTCGCTACTCGGAACTTACCAAACAACTAATTCAGCTGGTTTAAAACAAGACATTTGCTCGGGCTTAACTTCTGTTCGAGAAGCTAACATCATCGCCCTGCTACTAGATACAATCAAAGACACAACGATTATTCGCGCCCAAGATACATTCAGATGGATATTATATCTGTTGATGAATAAATACTCACGTCTACAAGCTTGGCAATGGGTTCGTGATAATTGGGACTGGATAAAAACGACTTATAGCGGCGATAAAAATTACGACGATTATCCTCGTTTTGCGGCTATGGCGCTATCGACACCAAAACAATTAGACGAATACCGTGAATTCTTTAGCCCACTCCGATCTAATCCTTGCTTAACACGCAACATCGACATGGGCATTGTCGAGATCAAAAATCGAGTCGAGAGAATTCAACGCGATGGCGCGTCAGTTCGCGAAGCTCTCTTAAAGCTCTAGAAAAGTCTCAACAATTGGCGGTTGTCCAGTTAGCGATATAGCCGCTAGTCGTAGATTGGTGTCTGAAATTTGATTCGATAGCGCGTAAAATTCAGCTGCAAACTTCATTTGTTTTAGTTTTTTGGGCGTAATGACCGCCAGTCCGCCACCTTGATCTGGTTTTTGACGATATTTTACTTCCGTAAAATAAATTATTTCGTTACGCAGCGACACAATATCAATTTCACAATATTTAGTCTTCCAATTGCGATCAAGTATCTTGTGGCCATTTTTCTGCAAATATTTTGCCGCTACATCTTCGGCGCTATCACCAATTTGCTTGGTTGTAACTATATTTGAATCATTATTTGGCTCATAGGCTTTACCAAGATTTGGGGCGTACTTTTTAAGTGGCGCAAATGACAATCTGTGTAGTGGCGTCACGCCTAATTTATCAATGGCGGCAATGTGCGCCGCCGTGCCATAACCAACGTGTTTTTTAAATCCATAGCCTGGATAAATTTCGTCTTGCTGCTCCATATAATTGTCCCTGGCAACCTTGGCTATAATTGATGCTGCTGACACACTTGGCACCAGCAAATCGGCTTTCTTCATAGTTGTAACATATTTGCCTTTACCGGTTTCAGCCAAAAAGTTGACTGTACCGTCAATAATAATTTCGTTATATGGAACCTTGATTTGTTCAACCGCTATTCTAGTAGCTAGCTTCAGAGCCTGTGATAGACCGATCTTGTCAATTTCGTCAGCTGGCACCCAACCAAGTCCAAAACCAGCGGCTTTTTCCCTAATTTCGATATCCAATACGTCTCGCCGTTTTTTAGATAACTTCTTACTGTCAGTTAAGCCTTCAATCGTGACACCACCCAAAACAACTGCTCCAACCACCAATGGTCCCGCCCACGGCCCCCGCCCAACCTCATCAATACCCAAAATCATATATTCATCATATCATCGTCACAGTCTAATAAATTAAAACCCCGCCATTTGGCGGGGTTAAAAATGGTATAACTAATTACTACGCTTCGCTAGAATGACGAGCTTCGACTTCGGCTTGTTTAGCCAACAAATCAGCCTCAGCAGCGGCTTTTTCAGCCTCTTTAGCTTCGTGAGCAGCCTGAGCAACTTCTTTTAGACGAGCTTCTTCGGCTTCAACAGCAGAGTCGTGAACGTCATTAACACTCTCGCGATCAAAATCACGGTTTTTAAGACGAGCACTTTTACCACCACGGTCACGTAGGTAGCTTAGGAAGTTACGACGAACCTTTGATCGACGAACGATCTCGATTTTTTCAACAAGTGGGCTGTGGATCAAAAAGCTTTTTTCAACACCAACACCGCTAGCAATTTTGCGAACAGTGATGCGTGAAGTATGTGACGCACGACGATCGGTGCGAATCACTACGCCTTCAAAGATCTGAATACGCTCTTTGTTGCCTTCTTTAATTTTTTGATGGACACGAACCGTATCACCACTTCGGGCGTCAACTACGTTCGCTTTTTTCTGGGCTTCATTAACCTTTTTGATTAGTTCAAAACTCATTTTTTACTCACCTTTACGTTTATAATACAATCAACTACTGACTATAACACAATAATTTAATCTTTAAAAGGGGTAGCCAGGTCTAAATTGCCTGATTTATTTCATCAAGTGTCGTTTCACCACGAAGTGCCGCCAGTACACCAGACTCTAGCAGCGTCACCATACCGCCCTCGCGCGCAGTTTTTTCGATAATCTCAGTGTGAAGATCGTTCTCGTCACCGCGCAAAAACCTTTGAATACGGTCCGTCACCACCATTTGTTCCATAATAATAATCCTGCCTTTAAAACCGAACGGTGAGCTATCACTGATAACCGGTCGCCACAGTTTAAAATTATTAAGGTCAGGCTTTTCGATGTGAGCTGGTAAATCTTTTAAGGCGTTTTGAACCCACTTACGAGTGGCTTCATCGGGCTCATATTCTTGCTTGGACTCATCATCTAACTTGCGCACCAGACGCTGAGCGATCACTAAACGAATCGCCGAGCTAAAGATTGGATTAACGCCAATCATATCAATTATTCGACTAAAAGCCGCCGAGGTCGTATTAGCATGGAAACTCGATAGCACCAAATGTCCAGTAATTGACGCCTGAATAGCAGTCTTGGCGGTATCGGCGTCGCGAATTTCACCGATCATCACAACATCTGGATCAAGTCGCAAAACAGACCTTAAACCATCGGCAAAACTTTGTCCCTCAGTTGTATTAATTGGAATCTGAGTAATACCAGAAATACCATATTCAATCGGATCTTCGAGCGTTATTATCTTGCGACTGGTGTTATTAAGAGCGTTAATAATACTGTATAGTGTGGTCGATTTACCACTACCAGTCGGACCAACCATCAACACCATACCACGAGGGTGGCTGACAACTTCATCAATTTCAGATCGTTCGACTTGACCAATGCCCAGTCTGTCTAAATTCAACATTGACTCATCAAAGTTAAATAGACGCAATACAGCATCTAGCCCGTACATCGTTGGTACCATCTCGACGCGCATATTCAACAAATGAGTAGCGCCATCGCGTGTGATTTCTTTTTGCATATGACCAGATTGAGGCTCAGTCGCTGCCGTCGAAATATTAGCCCTAGAAGCAAGTGCACTCAATATAATTCGATAACGGTCATTCTCAAGATCAGCCACAGGATGTAAAACACCATCAATACGCATCCTAATGCGCATATGAGTCCGCTGATTCTCAATATGGATATCACTGGCGCCTAAACGATCCGCTTGACTGATTAAATAGTCAAAAATCTCATCACTACCTACTGAATTAAGCGTCTTACTTACTTCAGCGATGGTATTACTATCACCTTCTTGGGCGATTTTAATGTCATCATGAACAACTCTGACGATAGGGTCATAACGATTCATGATTTGGTTATAACCACTATAGCTAATCAGTAAAAAGTTAATGTTATGACCAGCATCGTTATATTGCTTCGTCATATCACGAATAAAAGATTGTGGTGTCTGTGTCGTGATTCCAAATTGCCAAGGTTGACCGCCATTACCAGCAACCAGCGGCACCAGACGATTCTGATGCATAGTCGGCACATCCAAAACACCATTGACTAACCCAATCGTAGCCTCAATCGGACGAGTGTCTAAATATTGAACACCCAAAATAGCCGCGCGCTGAGAAGTCGCCTGTTCATCTTGCTCACGACGATTTTGCTGAACTTTATCTTCTTCCATTGACTCTAATCATAGCATAAAAGCTTTAGCGTTTTACATAGATTATGGCCAAGGAGTGTTCGACTTTTAAAGTTGCGACATGACTTTTCAGCCATTCATCAATCGCCCTAGCAACACCAGGTAGCGCTGCATTGCCATAATCATCAACCACAATTGTCGCACCTGGCGATAAACGACCATTTAAGGATCTTAGCGAATCAATAATTGACATATAATAATCACCGTCTAAATATGCAAAAGCTACTTTTTCAGGTAAATCGTCAGGTTTAATGTCAGCAAACCAAGCTTTTGTAATATGCGGCACCGGCACGCCATGTTGATGCATGTTTTTGATAAACTGCTTTTTTGACGCCAACAATTCACCCGCTTTAAAACTTACACCTAATGGACTAATGTCTTTGCTGTTTTTTTCAGGCAATCCAGCAAAAGAATCATAAACATATAAAGATCGTTCTGGCGTCTGCATTAATGTTTTTGCCAAATACACACTGGTTGTACCTAAATAGCAGCCAAACTCAGTCACATCACCAATAACGTCGTTACCCAGAACCTTTTTCAGCTCGCGAACAATAATTTCAATTTCTTTTTTATCAACTTGATCAGATATCAGATTCATGGTGTTTATTAAGATTAACTATAGCAAATTAAGGTGAATATTAATATGTTATCTACATCACCACCCCTCCATACCCTCATTCCTCTGAATGTCCTGTTTGTCTATTAATTTGACAATGGAAACTTATTTCGTCACCGTCCACCATTCCAACACTAATCTGAGCATCCTGTTTGTCTGACGCGCTTAAAATTAAATCAACTAAACTATGTATCCTGCGTAACTCGTTACGACTCAAACATACTCGGATAGCATGGTTCAGTTGATTTAATTTTAACGGTCAAACAAAGGGATATTGTATTAGTATTGTTCATGGTGGACGGCTGGCAATGATTCATATCATCGCTTTGTCAGCAGACGAAAATATATAAAACATACTATAACATTTTCCAAGGTTAAACCTTGGAAAAACAATGTTAATTAACTTTGTTTTATGTTAATTTAGATATATCATATAAAACTTCATAGAGGAGTGTTATGGCTACAAATCAATACGGTGTCGTTCAAAAAAAATGGTTAACAGCTTTCGTATTATCGCTATTCTTTGGAATCATCGGAGCTGACCGTTTTTACCTAGGTAAATCAGGTACGGCATTATTAAAATTATTTACATTCGGTGGTTTTGGTATATGGGCATTGATTGACTTTATTATGATTGCCACAAAAAGTATATCTAGAGTAGAGTGGGTTCAAGATGGTAAGAATGACAAAAAGGCAGCATTGATCATTTTTGTAGTAGCAGTTGTACTTATTATAATAATTTCTTCGTCTTCAGTTAATAAAAATGTAAATTTACAATTAGATAGTTTAACTAAAACTCCAACAATTACAACAAATACTGAAACGCCAGTAACTCAAACAAAAACAGAAGAGCCTACTATTCCAGCTGACTATAAATCAGCACTTAACCAAGCCGACACATACGCAAATACATTACATATGTCTAAACAAGGAGTATATAACCAGTTAATATCAGAATACGGTGGTAAGTTTGCAGAGGAGGCTGCACAATATGCGATTGATAATGTCACATCCGATTGGGATGCAAACGCTTTAGCGAAAGCAAAGACCTACCAAAGCACAATGAGCCTATCGACTGCAGCAATCCATGATCAACTTACATCAGAATATGGTGAAAAATTTACTGAGGCTGAAGCCGATTACGCTATCCAGCACCTTGCTAACTAAAGTATTTGGAATCGCTAGCCACCAACTCCGCCACAAACCACTAAGTCGGCTGTTAGATTACCGATAAAATACGGCTATTTTGTTCGTTGCTGGTCGAGGACCAACTGAACCATATGTTTCGCTGAATAGCGAACATAATGCGTGAAGGCGATCCTTCACTTTACAGGTCCGTCCACGCGACCTGTACAGCGGAAGGTCGCTTAGGCAGACCACAAAGAACGAAATAGTCTATTTTATAACGCGTAATCTAAGTGGCGACTTGGGGGTTTGGGGAGGAGTGGGTGGTATATAAGGAAACAGACAAAAAAGATGCTACAATAAAACCCATGCGCGAAATTATTGTCATTGCCCATAACATTCGGTCAACCCACAACATTGGGTCGATTTTTCGTACCTGCGAAGGCTTTGGCGTGGTAAAAATAATTATCAGCGGTTACAGTCCGTACCCAAAATTAGCCGTCGATTCACGTTTGCCTCACATTTCCGAAAAGCTAACATCACAAATTCATAAAACCGCATTAGGCGCCGAAACAATGATACCATTTGAACACCAAGAAACACCTGATATAGGCAGCCTAAAACAACAAGGATATAAAGTTGTCGGCCTTGAACAAGACAAGCGCAGTATCATGCTGACCGATTATGTCGCGGGCGACAAAATTGTATTATTACTGGGCGAAGAAGTCAAAGGTATTACCGATGACATGCGTGACATTTGCGATGATTTAATCGAAATTCCAATGGTTGGCAAAAAAGAATCATTCAACGTCAGCGTCGCCACTGGCATTGCACTTTACGGCCTAACTATTTAATAACGACGCTATCTTCACCTAGAATCTTGACTAATTCATCAACCAATGAATTGTCGGCTTCAACCTTGAATGGCAACTTAACGGCTGACTTTTTGTCGGCACCCAAAACCAAAATGATATCGAATAATCCAGGATGATTACCACAAATTTGCTTTAATTGACGCAATGAATCTTGGTCATCAGGGTTTTTAATGTGAACATACAACTTTTTGGCGATATCCTTGTCGAGTGGAATAATCGGCTTGGCTGCAGTAACAACCGCAGCCGCAACCATATTTGATGGGTTTTTGGCAGCAACACGCATTGCCTTTACTTTGGCGCTCATCTTTGGCGCATCCATCTTGCGACCAATCGACTCATAGCCCTTTAATTCTTGCTCGGATATAAACTGAACTTCATCGGCAATCATTTTGGCATCTGTACCCAAATTACCATCACGATCGCGCGCGCTAATTTTACCAGACACTAAAACAACCGCGTCTTGGACCAACTTGGCACCAATAGTTTCAAATAGATTTGGGAAAATAATCACTTCACCTTCGCCGGTTTTGTCTTCAAGCCCAATAAATGCCATTTTGGAACCACTTTTTGTGACAATAGTTCTGACTGTCGAAATTAGCCCACCGATTGTCGCCTTTTTACCATCAACATCAGGTATCATTTGCGACAATGACACTGTTTGTTCTTCAAAATACGTATCGTAATTATCAAGCGGATGAGCACTGACGTATAACCCCATCAATTCACGCTCCCATGTCAGACGCTCTTTTTCAGTATGCTTGACTGGCGATGATTGCATGGTTACTGTCGGCTGGATACTGGCGCCAATCAGGTCACCAAACAAATCGGTCTGACCACTGAGGGCTTCTTTTTGCAATTTACTAGCAAAAGCCTGAACAGTCTCCAGATTAAACAACAAGTCCGAACGATCACCAAGGCTGTCAAAACCGCCAGATTTAATCAACGAATCCCATGCTTTTTTATTGAATTTACTGGTTGAAACACGTTTAGCAAAATCTTCAACACTTGTAAATTTGCCATCCTTGCGGGCCCGCAAAATTTCTTCGACAGCGCCAGTACCAACGCCTTTGACGGCCGCCATACCAAACCTAATTTCTTTTTTGCCAGGCACGACCGCAAATTCGACGAAGCCTTCGTTAACGTCAGGTGGTAAAACTTTAATTCCCATATGTTTACATTCATTAATTTCAATTGCCAGACGATCAATGTCACTTTGATCACTAGTCATCAAAGCCGCCATAAAGGCATCAGGATAATGCGCCTTTAGATAAGCCGTCTGATAGGCAATTAGTCCGTAACAAGCGGCGTGAGACTTGTTAAAACAGTAATTAGCGAACTCTTCCAACTGAGCCCAAAACTTTTCGGCCAGTTTCGGATCAGCACCACTGTGTTTGACCGCACCGTCAACGAAGTCGGCCTTGACCTTGCGCATCAAATCAATTTTTTTCTTACCGACAGCCTTACGTAAAGTATCGGCCTGACCACCAGTAAAACCAGCAAAATCTTTGGAAATCTGCATAAACTGCTCTTGATAGACCAAAATTCCATAAGTTTCCTTCAATGAATTTTCAAATTTTGGATGTAAATACGAAATCTGTTCAGATCCGTGTTTACGTTTAATAAAGCTATCAATAAATTGCATTGGGCCTGGTCGATATAATGCCACCATAGCGATAATGTCGCCAAAAGCCGATGGCTTTAAATCACGCAAATAGCGCTTCATACCAGCTGATTCCAATTGAAAGACGCCGGTTGTATCGCCACGCTGTAGCAATTCGTAAGTTTCTTTATCATCCAGCGGCAGACTACCCAAATCAATTTTCTCTTTGTAGACTTTTTTAATAATACGCAAAGTATTATTAATCGTCGTAAGGTTAGACAGTCCCAAAAAGTCCATCTTTAATAGTCCCAATTCTTCGACTAAGCCCATCGAATACTGTGTTGCTATCACACCTTTTTGCGCCATTTCAAGCGGCACGAATTTGACAACATCATCAGGCGCGATCACCACGCCACAGGCATGAACGCCGTGTGAGCGAATTGTACCTTCTAGCCTGATAGCATAGTCAAATACGGTCTTTGCAGTTGGGCTAGATTCGTACTCACGTTTTAAATCAGCATCACTCACAACACTAACCTTCAAAGGAATATGCTTACCCTGCGCTGGAGGCGGAATCATCTGCGATAAACGGTTAGCTTCGGCATAAGGCACCTGCAAAACGCGAGCCACGTCACGCACTGCTGCCCTGGCCGCCATTTTACCAAAGGTCACAATATTTGCCACCCGCGCCGAGCCATACTTTTCAGTACAATAGGCAATAACTTCATCACGCCTGGTATCCTGAATATCAATATCGACATCAGGCATACTGATACGATCGGGATTCAAAAAACGTTCAAACAGCAAATCATACTTCAGTGGATCAAGCTCGGTAATGCGTAACGCATAGGCCAAAATAGAGCCAGCTGCACTACCACGTCCTGGTCCAAAAATAATACCACGGTCTTTGCCCCAATTAATAAAATCTTGAACAATCAAAAAGTAACCGTTAAAGCCCATACTCTCAACCACGCTTAATTCATAAACCGTGCGCTGCATAACATTTTCAGGTATATGCTTTTTGGCTTCATCAATTGACATATTTAGTGCTTCATCGCGCGCTACGCCGCCATAACGCCAGGCTAGTCCACGATAAATTAATTCGTCCAGATATAATTTTTCACTTTCACAATTTGGTGTTGGAAAAACTGGGATCAATATGCCACCTAGCTCTAATTTAACGTCACAACGATCAGCAATCGCTTTGGTATTTAAAATCGCTTCAGGATGAGTTTGACCCCAACGGGCAATAATTTCCAGTGGACTAGTAACATGCAAATCAAAATCCTTTAAACTCATGCGCTTTTCGTCACTCAAGAAAGAACCAGTACCAACACACAGCAAAATCTCATGCGCGTCTTGATCTTCATGCATTAAATAGTGACCGTCGTTACTAACCACCAACGGCACATCAATATCTTTGGATAATTTGTCTAAATAGCCATTAATCTTGTACTGGACTTCCCAGCGGCCTGGATGGTCAACATGGCCGTGATCCTGCATTTCCAGATAATATCGATCACCAAAGATTGATTTGTACCACAAAGCTATCTTTTTTGCTTCTTCGTAATTATCATTTTTTAGATTCTCACCAAGCTCGCTACTAGCACAACCAGATAATATAATCAGGCCTTCATTATACTTTTCGATAACTTCATGGTCGATACGAGGCTTGTAATACATGCCCTCCAAGTTAGCGATAGTCGAAAGCTGCATCAAGTTCTGATAACCTTGGTTATTCATGGCTAATACCGTCAAGTGATACCTAGCCTTATCTTTGGCTGGATCGCGGTCATGTCGTGACCTGGTAGCAACATAAAATTCTTGACCAAGTATTGGCTTGATGTCAACCTCAGTCGCCGCTTTGTAAAACTCCAAAGCACCAGACATCGTACCGTGGTCGGTCACCGCCACAGCTTCCATACCCATTTCTTTAACCATATTTACCAGATCGGGTATCTTTGTTAAACCATCCAACAAACTATGATGTGTGTGATTATGCAAATGAACATAATCCGACGGTTTTAACTGAGCCCCCATATATACATACTAGTATACCTAATTAGAGCCATTTTTTCTGTAGTAAAAAGTTAATAGGTTGCTATTTTTTCATAGCATTAATGATTTGCTGAATATAATGACCGATGGCCTGAGGGAAAAGACCAGCAAACTGACCTAGTATCCAGACCAAAATGGCTACTATAACAGTCGCGCCAATTAATGAGCCAAAACCAAAGAATATACCACGGAAAAAATTCATCCAATAAACTTGAGCTCGGCTACGGTGAAAATCGTAAAACAGATCCTCAATTATCGCCTGGCGGGCACCGCGTTCATTGTCATTTTTTAGTTTATTTATAACTTTGCTGTGTTTTTTATCTACCATATCTAGCTTATGCTCCTGTATATAAAATAGCACACAACTTTAGGATTGTGTGCTATATATTAGAAATATTTCCAAATTATTTTTGACTTTTGAAGCTTTTTTTAGCAGCTTTAACGGCACGCTCTGTGCGATTTTTTAGATCAGCGGCTTCAGATTTAACTTCTTTCACTGCGACTTTAGCTTGAGCTTTAGCCTTGGCAGCTTTTTTAGTTACATCAGCTTTGATAACTTCTTTTTTAGCCTTAATTTCGGCTCTAGTTTCTTTGCCACTTTTTGGTGCCGTCAAAATTCCGGCGACAGCACCGATAGCTGCTCCAAAGATTGCACCCAACGCAAATTTACCTTTTGACATAATTATTTATCCCCTTTTTCTTTTTTAAATTTCTTAATAAAACCGCTAACCATCTCAGCTACAAATATAGGTGAAATAGTCTTGGTGATTTTCGACACAACTGACTCTACGCTGCCAACTGTTCGTTCGGCTGCGTCTGTTACTTTACGAATTTGACGAGTTAGATTGATTAGGTAGATTGTTAAAATGATACCAAGAATCAAAAATAACGCCAAAAAGACTGATAGTATAATTACTAAAATTTCGGCTGCTAAATTCATTGTTCATACCCTTTTCTGGCATTCTATATTAAATGCCTTATGTTAAGTATGATATCATCAAAAACATAGTTTCGCAATTGATTGCCCGTGTGTACTACTTTTTAAGCCACTATTTAGCTTTTTTGCAAATACTTTTAGTGTCTTTTACCTTGCTCATTAAATGCTCGGCAAATTCGCTACAAAGCTCGGGGTCTTTTAGTCCAAAATCAACAATTGTTTTCAAATATTCCAGCTTATCACCAGTATCATAAAACTTGCCGTCTTTAATCTCGCGCGCATAAAACGAATAGCCTTCGTTAATCATCTGCTGAACAATTGGCTGAAAAGCAAATTCACCTTCAATTGGCTGCTTGCTGGCCTTTTCAATATACTTAAAAATATCATGCGGCAACAAATAATTACTGACGCTAGCCAGATTAGATGGTGCATTTTCTTTACCTGGTTTTTCAACAATTCGAGATATCTTTAATGAATAATTATCAGCTTTTTCGCCAGCAGCAATACCGTATTTGTTATATTCTTGATCTTTCTCAACTGCTTTACAGGCAAATACGCCGCCACCATGTTTTTCGTAAGTTTCAATTAATTGCTTGGTTGAGTTTGGCTCAGCAACAAAAAAGTCGTCAGCCCATTTATAAATGAACATTTCGCCCTCATTAATCAAATGGGCCGCATTCATTAATGGCGTGGCGTTACCATATGGACCTTTTTGGCGAACATAAATAAAGTTAGCCAGATTAGCAATTGATTCGATCTTATCGATAAATGGCTTTTTCTTGTCACCACCAGCTCGCAGATTAGCCAACAAATCCTCATTTGGAGCATCAAAGTGATCTTCGATAGAACGCTTGTTGGAACTACCGACAATAATAATATCCTTGATACCAGCGGCGACTAACTCCTCGACAACGTACTGAATAATCGGCTTGTCGACAATTGGCATCATTTCTTTGGGCATAGCCTTGGTCTGCGGTAAAAATCGCGTTCCAAAACCGGCAGCTGGAATGATCGCCTTGGTGACAAGTTTGCCTTTGTACATCATATGACTAAATCCTTTCCTTGATTAATTTTTGAGCTAGCGCCGGATTTGCCTTTCCACCTGATTTTTTCATAATTTGACCAACCAAGAATCCGATCACTTTATCGTTACCATTCCTTAGATCTTCAACGGCTTTTTGTGATATTGGATCTGCCAAGACTTCATCAACAATTGCTGCAATTGCGCTCTCGTCACTGACTTGGATATAACCTTTTTCGGTAGCGTAAGTTTCGACGTTTGGTAATTCGTCCACGCCAATTAATTCACGAAACAGAACCTTGGCATTGGTCGAACTAAGTTTATTTGATTCGATTAAATCATAGATTGCCGTCTGTAGTGATAAATAGTCAATTGAGCCAATATTGAGTGATGGTTCGCTGCGCAATATGGTAATGAAGTTATTGACGGTCCAGTTAGCAATAAACTTTGCCTTCTTGGTATCATCAATCACAGATTCGATCATTTGTAAGATATTTATCTTGCCTCTAAATTCGTTCTCGGCATCCAACAAAGTCTCAATCGCCAAATACTCTAGACCGAGTTTTTGCAAAATAAGTCGCCAATCACCTGGCAGCCTTGGCATATCAGCCTGAATTGCTGCTATTTCGGTATCGTCCAAAATAATTGGCGGGATATCGGCATCAGGCATATATCGATAGTCCTGAGCGTCCTCTTTGCTGCGCTGACTAGTAGTTTTTTGCTTAGCATCATCCCAGCCGCGAGTTTCTTGAACAACTTTTTCGCCATGTTCCAAAATCTCAACTTGGCGTTTAAATTCGTATTCTGCCGCTCGTTCAACACTTCGAAACGAGTTAAGATTCTTGACTTCAGCTCGTTTTCCAAGCTCAGCTGCACCTTTTAGAGCCGCCGAAACGTTAACATCAAAGCGCATATTGCCATGGAATAGATCACCATTTGTAACGCCAGCATAAGTCATTAATCGATATAATTCATTAACATAACCTTTGGCGGCAGCTGAAGAATGAATATCAGGTTCAGATACAATCTCGATTAATGGTGTGCCGGCACGATTTAGATCGACTAAACTGTAGCTACCATAATGAGTTAATTTACCGGCATCTTCTTCTAAATGAGCATGGTGGATCCGAACGTCAATGATACTGCCATCTTCCATCGGAACATGAACGACACCAGCGCCAATGATCGGCTGATACATCTGAGTTGTCTGATAACCCTTTGGTAGATCGGGATAGAAATAATGTTTGCGATCAAATCGGCTAACCTTTGCAATTGTACTATTCAAAGCTTTGCCGGCCTTGATAGCTAAATCAACTGCCGCGCGATTTAAGACCGGCAACATTCCTGGCAACGCATAATCAATTGGGCTGACAACACTATTGGGTGATTTGTCGCGAGCATCATTATCGACACCACTAAATAATTTGGTCTTAGTCGCCAACTGGACATGGCATTCGACACCAATTGTCATATCATATTTTGCTAAAATTTCATCAGTCATCATTAGATTGCTCCCAAATCTTTTAATGCTTTTCTAAAACAACTCAAAGCGTAACGAGCCTCATCGTAACTGACATTTACATCTGGTTCATGAGCAATTCGATTACGTAGTTTATGAGCCGTCCAAAGTCCGTTAAGGTCGCTAAAATCAACCGAAATATCCTTTAGGCGTTCACCCATCGTCTGGCCTTTGGCGCCACTTTCGCGTAAAGCCTGGTCAACTAACTTATCGGCATTTAAAACCGACAAATGATACGACGACACTTCGTCACGCTTCAATTGTTGTTCAATTGCTAGGCACTTAACTCGATATTGTTCAACGTTTAAATGTTTAGCGCACTTTTTAATAGTAACTTTACTGATAATAGCGAATAACAAAGCTCCCACGATCAAGATTGCGGCGAGTCCAAAAACGATTGATTGATCCATATTAAATAGTCTCCATTGAGCGCGCCAAAGCTAACAAGTTAGCATCACTACGCATTGGCCCCATTAATTGCACACCAACTGGTAATCCCGAAACGTCACTTTTACCAGCCGGAACACTGATAGCTGGCAAACCAGCCAATGAAGTTGGTACCGTCATGATATCACCCAGATACATCTTGATTGGATCAGCTGTATTCTCACCAATTTTGAAAGCCGTTGTTGGCGCAACTGGCCCGATCAACAAATCATATTTTTTGAATAACTCGTTAAATTGGTTAATCAACAAGGTTCGTGCTTTTTGTGCCTGTAAATAATAAGCATCAAAGAAACCACTAGAAAGTACGTAGCTACCAATCATAATTCGACGCTTGTTTTCAGTTACAAAGCCCTCATCGCGGGTGCGGCCATAAAGTTCGGCTAAAGTTTTAACAGCTTCAGCTCGGTGACCATAACGAATGCCATCATAACGTGCCAAATTACTACTCAGTTCAGCTGGAACTAAAATATAGTAAATCGCCAAAGCATATTCAGCCATCGGCAGATTAACTGATTCAATAATATGACCTTTGGCCTTCAAGCCATCAACATATTGGTTAACCTTGGCGCGAACATCAGCGTCAACGCCGTCGGTCATGAAATCAGCAATCAGACCAATCTTTTGACCAGGCTTAACTTCAGTTTGAACCTGGAAAAAGTCAGGTAAAGTTGTCATGTCGCGGACATCACAACCGGCCATAATTGACGACACTAATTCGGCATCAGCCACGTTAGTCGTAAACGAACCAATTACATCTGTACTGCTGGCCATAGCAACCACGCCATAGCGGCTAATCATGCCGTAGGTTGGTTTAACGCCGACAACGCCGTTGAAGCTAGCTGGTTGACGAATTGAGCCACCAGTATCACTACCGAGGGCGAAGGGCACGATATCGAGTGCTGTTACGACAGCCGATCCGCCGCTACTGCCACCAGAAACCCGTTCGGTGTCAAAAGCATTCTTGGTTGGACCAAAAGCTGAGTTCTCGGTGCTACCGCCATGAGCAAAAGCATCCAGATTAGATTTGCCGATACAGATAGCGCCTTCAGCTTCAAGTTTTTCAACTGCCGTCGCCTGTAATGGTGCATCAAAATGTTCTAGCATTTTACTAGCTGCGGTTGTTGGCGCCCCAAATGCCAAAAAGTTATCTTTGACAACAAATGGCACACCGGCTAATTTACCGGTAATTTTACCAGCATCAACATCATCAGCTCGCTGCAAAGCACGCTCTTCTGTCAGGTTTAACAGCGCATGATAATCAGCTTTTTCGCGTGCTTTGGCAATTACCTTTTCAACCACTGCTCGGGCTGAACTAGCTTTAATTTGATCCTGTATGTCTGAAATAGTCATAAATTATAATACCTTTGGAACTTTTACTTGGCTGTCGTCTGATTCTGGTGCCAGTTGCAATAATTGCTCACGGCTAATGCCATAATCAATAATCGTATCGTCACGCCAAACATTTTCGAGTCCAGTTATCTGATAAGTCGGTTCAACGCCAGTTGTGTCGAGTTTGTTTAATTGCTGCACATATCCCAATATGTTACCTATATCAACCTGAAGTCCATCAATTTCACTGTCATTTAGCTCCAAGCTGGAAAGCTGTGCTAAATGCAGCACATCATCACGAGTTATTTGTGTCATGAAATATATTATACCCTAATTGCTGAATGAAAATATAGTCCTTAAGTCATGTTGTAGCAATGTTATTTTTTATAGCCATATGGCCGACGAAAGCCTTAATCTTAATTTGTGAGTTATAATGTCAACATATGAATAACTCTGAAATAAATATCCGAAAAGCCTCAATAAAAGACATTGAGACCGTGATCGATTTGGGGTCTATGTTGCAAGATGAATCAAAAATATACGAACCAAATTTAAATTTTGACCGAAAAAGTGCAATTGAACATTATTCAGCTGAATTAAACAACGACGATGCCCTAATTATAGTCGCCGAGATTGATAACAAAATTGTTGGTTATCAGTATAGCTATGTAACAATACTGGACTATCTGGACAGCCAAAATATTCAATGTACGTTCGAAGCAATAATACTTCTGCCAGAATACAGGTCAAAAGGTATTGGCAACCAAATAACCACGGTTTCCGAAAAGTGGGCCGTCGAGGATAAAAAAGTTAACCGCATCAGAGCCAATATCTATAACGGCAATAACGCATCCGAACAGCTTCACCTTAATGACGGCTTTAAGCCATATTCAACTGAATATATAAAATATATTAAATAAAAAAATACCCCCAGTTACGGGGGTATTTAATTATTCGCTTATTATCGCCTTGAATCGATAAACGTATGAGCGTGACCAGATGCACCACCACGACCAGTACGGCCGATACGGTGAATGTAGTCATCATATGTTTGAGGAGTATCAAAGTTAATCACGTGCGACACATTTGGAATGTCTAAACCACGGGCAGCAACGTCAGTTGCAACCATAACACGAATGCGACCATCTTTAAATTGCTTCAAAGCGCGGGCACGTTGTGATTGGTTTTTGTTGCCATGAATCGCGATTGACGAGATTCCACTGTTGTCCAAGTGGTCACTTAGTCGTTGAACGCCGAATTTAGTTTCGCCAAAGACCAATACTTTGTCATATTTTGCACGGTCTTGTAACATTTCGGTTAGCAATTCGACTTTGTGAGCCTTGTCGCGAGCTTCAATCACATCTTGTTCGATATGTTCGTTAGTCTCGCTAGTACGAACCGATATAGTAACTGGATTTTTACTAAAGTTATTGATAATCGCTGTTATCTCTGGAGTAATCGTCGCGCTAAATAGTAGCGTTTGACGATCACTTGGTGTCTCAGTAACGATCGCACGAATGTCTGGCAAAAAGCCCATATCTAGCATGCGGTCAGCCTCATCAAGCACTAAAGTATTAACATTTTCAAGGTTAATATAACGACGATTCATCAGATCCTTCAAACGACCTGGAGTACCGATAATAAAGTGTGGGCGGCGCTTTAATTCGCGAATTTGGCGCTCGGCTGGCATACCACCAACAACAAGCGTCGAGTAAAGGCCAAGGCCTTGTCCGAATTCACGGAACTGCTCATCAATTTGTTGAGCTAGCTCACGCGTTGGAGCAATAATTAGCACACTTGGACGTAATGAAACACCAGTCTGGCGCTCAATTATTGGCAATAGGAAAGCTGCTGTTTTACCAGTACCGGTATTAGCAATACCGATAACGTCTTTGCCTTCAACGATAAATGGAATCGCTTGGTCCTGGATTGACGATGGGTCAATATAACCTTTTTTAGCGATATTGTGTTGCAATTGACCGCCGAATGGAAAATCAATAAACTTATGAGTTGATACGTAAGGTACTTCCTCGGCTTTTGGAGTCGCCTGGTTAATAAACTTACTTGGGTTAATATATTTTTTGACTGGTCCACGACTTCCGCCGCCACGACCACGGTTAAAGCTTGGTCGACCGCCGACACCACTTGGACGTGAGCCACCAGAGCGTTGGCCGCCTGAGCGTCCGCCACCATTATTTGTACGGGGGCGAAAACCGCCACCTGATTGTTGATATGCCATATGTAATAGCCTTTCTGTAATTGAAATATTGTTGTATGCAATTTTGAAAACAAGAGAATAATTCGGTGATAGCGCCTACACAATTATGTGTAAAATGTCACGGGTGCGCTCGTCTTTGAAAGAGGCCCTAGCATTTCATCGAATGCAATACCTTAATAATAGCATACTGAACGCCTTTTTGCAAGCATTACTAGCCTGTAACTTAACCGTCACCTCATTGTCACCTCTATGACAATTATGCCGAAAACTCTTAATAAGCCCCGCCCATATCACGGTTCCTGCCGCCCATTCCACCCTTTAGTTTCCTCTTCTTTGCCGCCTACACCATACAGCCTATCAAATGTACTGCTTCGCTCCAGTCTTTCTTTTCTGCCGTTCACCACCACTTAGTCCAGGCAGATGGCCACTCTACGTGTGACCACGAAGTGGTCAGCACGTGGCGCTTGGCCTCCGCTACCGCTACGCATCCATCTGCACTGAACCAAGTG
>CAIUMO010000009.1 GCA_903900345.1 uncultured bacterium
ATTTTCTCCTTATTTAAATTCTATTAAATTATTACCGGTCATTTCAGTCGGAATCGACTCGCCAATTAATGTCAGCAAAGTCGGTGCAATATCGCACAACTTGCCGTCACTAATGCTTTTTATTCGGTCTGAAACAACAATCACCGGTACATCAAAAGTTGAATGGGAAGTAATAACATCGCCCGTCGTGGTATCAATCATATATTCACAGTTGCGATGGTCAGCCGTAATAATCGCTTCGCCATCAACTGCTTGCAAGGCGTCAATAATTTTGCCAACACAAACATCTAATGTTTCGACAGCTGCAATTGCCTTATCCAAGAATCCAGTATGTCCGACCATATCACCATTGGCAAAGTTAACGATGATTATGTCGTGTGCCTGGCCCTGAATTGATTCAATTACTTTATCGGTCACTTCAGCGGCTGACATTTCAGGCTGCAGGTCATAGGTTGCAACTTGTGGCGAAGGCACCAATGTTCGGCTTTCGCCAACATACTGTTTTTCTTCACCACCATTTAAAAAGAATGTGACATGGGCATACTTTTCGGTTTCGGCAATACGCAACTGAGTATGACCATGGTTAGCGATATGCTCACCCAAAGTGTTATTAATAACTTGCGGTTTATATGCCACATTAACTGACGCTGTCGTCGAATCATATTCAGTCATTGTCACAAAATGCAGATTTGTTGGATATTTTTGGCGTGCAAAACCATCAAAATTATCATTAACAAAAGCCCTGGTAATTTGTCTTGCTCTGTCTGGGCGGAAATTGAAAAATATAACCGAATCACTCTCATTAATAGTCGATAATGGTTGATTATTATCATCAAAAATCACAGCAGGTTTTACAAATTCATCAAATACATTGGCATCGTATGAAGTTTTAATTGCATCACCGGCTGATTTAAATTTATCACCACTGCCGATTGTCATCGCATCATAAGCCAACTGAACTCGGTCCCAACGATTATCACGGTCCATACCGTAATATCGGCCACCAATTGTAGCAATTTTACCAACGCCAATTTGTTGCATTTTAGCTTCTAAATCATTAATAAAGCCAATTGCTGTTGCCGCTAAAGTGTCGCGACCATCCAAAAAAGCGTGAACATAAACATTTGTTAATCCATGTTTTTTAGCCAGTTCTAACAGAGCATACAAATGCTCTTGATGACTATGTACTCCGCCATCGGACACTAGACCCATTAAATGTACTGCCCGACCGTCAATATTTGCATTTTCAATTGCTGCAACTAATACTTCATTTTCAAAAAAATCACCATCCAAAATTGCCTTAGTGATGCGCGTTAATTCTTGATAAACAATCCGACCAGCACCAATATTAGTATGCCCGACTTCAGAATTGCCCATTTGGCCATCAGGCAAACCAACCGCCAAACCACTGGTTTGAATCCTGGCATTTGGATAATTTGCCATTAAACTATCCAGATTTGGAGTTTTAGCTAATTTAACGGCATTACCTTCGGTCTCATCACTGTGACCAACGCCATCAAGGATCATTAAAATATACTGCCTACTTTTCATATCGCCCCTATCAATGTAAGTTTTAACTATCATATCATGCAAATTAAATAGCATTTTAGGCCAAAAACACAACATTTTGAACATTAGACTATAATTATTAGCGTTAGTATCTTATAATTCAATTAGATAACAAGATTGGAAATCATGAAGAAAAAACTTTTCAGAAGAGCGGCAGAAGCTCCAGCAGAATTACTCGAAAAAACAATTGAAATAACCGAAGACATCGGTCATAAATTAGAGACCAAGACTAGTCGAGTATTCGAAAAGCCAAAAAAGTACTGGAATACACTAGGACCAGGATTAACAACAGGTGCAGCTGACGACGATCCATCTGGTATTGCTACATATTCACAAACTGGCGCTCAGTATGGCTTTGGCTTACTTTGGCTAGCTGCTTTTACTTTCCCTCTAATGGCAGTCATTCAAGAAATGTGTGCCCGAATTGGTTTAGTAACTGGTCGCGGTTTAGCGACTAACATACGGATGCACTTTCCACGCAAAGTTTTATATATATCAACCTTGTTGCTATTTGCTGCAAACACCTTTAATATTGGCGCCGATTTAGGTGTTATGGCAAGTACCTTACAGTTATTAAGTCCCGGCATAAATTTCATATTTCTCATAGTAGGAATAACGATTGCGCTTCTGTGTTTACAAATATTCATGCCCTACAATCAATACGCTAAATATTTAAAGTGGTTATCATTGGTCTTATTTGCTTATGTCGCCTCTGCTCTACTGGCTAATTTAGATTGGGGTAATGTACTTAAACATGCCATTGTTCCATCATTAGCTTTCAACAAAGACCAGTTATTGCTGATCTGTGCTATTTTAGGCACAACTATTTCGCCTTACCTATTCTTTTGGCAAACCTCCCAAGAGGTTGAGAACGAGATATCTCAAGGCTTAACAACAATCTTCCAAAGAAAAGGTACTAACAAAGAAGAGATAAAAAATATGAGAACCGATATTTGGTCAGGCATGTTCTTCTCTAACTTAGTTATGTTCTTTATCATTGCTGCTTGTGGCGCTATTCTCTTCCCTCATGGTATTACTGACATTGACTCAGCCACTACGGCCGCTAAAGCCTTGCGACCATTCGCTGGCGATTGGGCTTACTTCTTGTTCACAATCGGAATTTTAGGAACAGGTATGTTAGCAATTCCCGTCCTAGCCGGCTCAAGTTCATACGCTATCGCCGAAAGCTTCAAGTGGCACGAAGGTCTAAATAAAAAGCTTAAATCAGCCTACGCCTTCTATGGAATCATAATTATATCTATGGTCATTGGAGTGTGTATTAATTTTATCGGCCTTAACCCTATCAAAGTCCTAATTTATTCAGCAGTAGCTAACGGCGTCGTAGCACCACTTGTACTGTTGCCAATTGTGATTATTAGTAGCAACAAGAAAGTCATGGGCGAATGGGTTAATAAGCCACTGACAACAGTCGTAGGTTGGATAGTCGTCGTTATTATGGCCCTGGCCGGTACTGCTGCAATTATTTCGCTGTTTAGTTGATTCTTACTAAGGTTGTTAGATGACGTTCCCCGATAATAAATTTAAGACCAAGACTGACCGCTACGCTAAAACTCGCGGTGGTAATTCGAAATTTTTATACATCACCTGTAGCAATTGTGGTCAGCCATTAATAATCTATCAAAAAGATGGCCCTGGCAAGTTGCTACGTTGTTATGTCGACCGTATAGTTTGGTTAGCTAGTCCGATCAATGAACAAACAAATTCACTAGCATGTTCATCTTGTAGTAGAATTGTAGCTAGCCACATGATTTACAAACCCGAGAATCGGCCAGCTTACAGAATAATACCTGGATCGATACACCTGCATAAAAATTCTACGATAATCGAGAGTTAGATCTTTGTAATACACCAAACAAAAAACCGACCAAAAGGCCGATTCTTTGTTTGGTGCGGGTTAAGAGACTCAAGAACTCCCGGCGCCTGAAGGCGCGGGAGTAAGCTCTCGACTATTTTCTGATTTTGAAGAGGTCGAGAGTTTGAGTCTGATTCATACCAATAAAATAACCCCAGACAAGCTGGGGATATTTTATTGGTGCGGGTTAAGAGACTCAAACTCTCGACCTCTTCCTTGGCAAGGAAGCGCTCTATCAACTGAGCTAAACCCGCATATCTTCCAAAAATTATAGAGAAAAATCAGATAAAATGCAAGCTAAAAGTCCCGCATTTACATTTGGGACTTTTAACTGATTACCTATGGCTTTTCTTTTTGCATGAATTTCTTGACGCTGTCAACAGTGTCCATAAATTGACTTGGGAAGATAATGGTGCTGTTCTTCTCGACAGCAATCTCTGACAGAACCTGTAAATTACGCAATTGTAGGGCAATTGGATGAGCGGCAATGGTGTCAGCAGCTTCACCAAGCTTAGCAGCACTCAGCGCTTCACCTTCAGCGGCAATAATCTTGGCACGCTTCTCACGCTCGGCTTCGGCCTCTTTAGCCATAGCACGTTGCATTGAATCTGGTAACTGAATGTCTTTTAATTCAACGTTACTGACATAAATTCCCCACTTTTCGGTCGCTTGGTCCAAAATCGCCTTGACCTTCTCATTTAATGCCGTCGTTTCACTTAGTACATGGTCGAGTGTCGTTTGACCAACGACATTACGAACCGTTGTTTGCGCGATTTGATAAGTAGCCGATACGACGTTTTCAATTTCGACAATTGATTTAATCGGATCAACAATTTGATAATATGCCACGGCTGCAACGTCAATTGATACGTTATCTTTGGTTATAATTTTTTGAGTTTCAATTGGTAAGGTAATTGTCCTCATCGCGACTTTACGCATTTGATCGATAACTGGAATAATCACTCTAAGCCCTGGTTGTACAACATCTTTACGAACCCTGCCCAGACGAAAAACAACGCCGCGTTCGTATTGATTAACAATTCGAATACCGTAAGCGATGACGATAACAACTACGATGCCGATAAAATACAAAAAGCCTTCCATGATTTCTCCTCTATTTATTAAGTTTAATTATAAGCCTAGCGTCAATGATGCGCAAATAAAATACCCGACCTTGCAGTCGGGAATTTTATTTGGTGGCTCCTCCCAGATTCGGACTGGGGACACAAGGCTCTTCAGGCCTCTGCTCTACCACTGAGCTAAAGAGCCACACTTCAACTATTGTAGGCGAATCACCTCTATTTATCAAGCGCTTGGTAATCGATCAGGCGTAAAGTTAGTATGAGGTATAATAATCTATATGCAAAGAGTGCCACTAGCGGAGCGGATGAGACCAACCTCACTGGATGAGGTAGTCGGACAAACTCACTTACTTAGTGATGGCGAAATCTTACGCCAAATTGTCCGTAATCAAGAGCCTGTCAGTTTAATATTATGGGGACCACCAGGCAGCGGCAAGACAACCTTGGCTCGAATTATCGCTAGCGAGGTCAAAGCCGAATTCATCGAAATATCAGCCGTCACCAGTGGTAAAAAAGACGTCACGGCAATCATCGAACACGCTCGTCAAAATTGGAATTTACAGTTACGAACAATTTTATTTGTCGACGAGATTCACCGCTTCAATAAGGCCCAACAAGATGCCTTTTTGCCACACGTTGAATCAGGTTTAATTACATTAATTGGCGCCACAACCGAAAATCCAAGTTTCGAGATTATCAATCCACTGTTGTCACGTAGCCGCGTACTTATATTGCAGCCACTTGATAAAAATGAAATTATTAAAATTTTAAAACGCGCTCTTAAAATCGAGAACAAGACTAAAAACGTGACGCCACCCGCCCTCGATTATTTGGCTGAATTGTCAGGTGGCGATGCCCGCGTGGCGCTTGGCAATCTGGAATTATCGCTTAGTCTAGCTACCAAGGTAACACCCGAAATCGTCAAAGTGGCCGCCCAAAAACGCCTGCCAGGCTACGACAAAAACGGCGACATGCATTACAACATAATCAGCGCTTTTATCAAAAGTATGCGCGGCAGCAATGTCGACGCCACATTATATTATTTAGCCCGCATGATCGATGCCGGTGAAGACCCTAAATTCATTGCCAGACGAATGGTAATATTTGCCAGTGAAGATATTGGACTAGCCGGCAATGGCGCCCTGGGACTAGCCTTAAATGCCTTTCAAGCTGTCGAAAGAATTGGCATGCCTGAATCGAAGATTATCTTGGCACACGTCGCCACTGCCCTGGCTAAATCCGAAAAATCGCGCCAAACCACTGAGGCTATCAATCGCGCCATAGAACTGGCTAAACAGTACCCGATTGCACCCGTTCCGCTACAACTACGCAACGCCCCTACAAAATTAATGAAAGATATTGGTTACGGCGTCGATTACAAAATGGAGGCTGGTTTCAAACACGACAAAGGTTTTTTGCCAGACGAGATCAAAGACAAAGCAATATTCCTATAATTTATCTACGTTTTTGCCGTTAAGTTTAATGGCTTGTTGGTAACGTTTAACATATTCAGCCGCCATAGTCTTGGCCGAAAACTTCTTTTCAACAGATTTACGACAAGCCACTGGGTCGATCTCGTCAATTCGATCCATGTATTCTTCAAATTCCGCTTCATTATTAGCCAAAAAGCCGTTGACGCCGTGTGTGATAATCTCTGGCATGGCACCTCTATTCATAGCAATAACTGGTGTACCGCAAGCCAACGCCTCAATCACGGCCATTCCGAATGGCTCCTCCCAATCAATTGGGAAAAGTAATGCCTTTGACTCCGAAACAAATTTCATCTTGCTAGCACCGCTAAGATTACCGGAATAGGTTATTTTTTTATATTTAATTGTATACGGCAAAATCTTGTCGCTATAATATCTGAAGTCATCAGATCCCCTAAAAGAGCTGAGCGGATTAGCTAATTCGAACAGCAATTTCTTACTAGTCTCGATGCCACTGATCGTTCCCGCCATACGCAAACGAAGACCCTTTTTGGCACAAAGTTCAACTGCGATATGTTGGCCCTTATCACGTGAGAATCTGGCAAGCGTTATGAAATAATCTTTTTTATCTTTCACAAATGGAAAATTATCAATTTCAATCGCGTTATAGACAGTCGGCAAAATATGACTGCGCAATTCTTCTGGAGCCGGCTCCATCAAAGCATCTGAAATACCAATTAGGTACATTCGGCCCATATTTTTAGCCAATTGCGACCAAAAGGGTCGGTTATCAGGCAAGCCCTGCGCCAACATTGATTTATTTGAAAATGGCGGACCATGTAATGTATGAACAACCGGTGGCAGATCGGCATCGTTAGTCGCCCAGGCTAATAATTCTGGGCCCAAAAAGCCATTATGATCATGGATGATGTCAAACTTACCGTCAGCTTTGATATTCGTCAAAGCATATTCCATATGAGCCGCCAATATTGGTAAAGTCTCGTACATCGGTTTATGGATATTACAATATTGCTCTTTTTTATATAAAGCATGTGTCGTAATGCCGTTCATTTTACGGGCTTCGTTACCAAAGACTTCAACTTCAATACCGTCAGCTACCAGGCCATTAATCAAACCTTCTAGAACTAATTCAATACCACCATATCCTTTGATAGGCAGTGCGAGCCAAGGTGGCGCTATTATTGCTACACGCAAATAGATTACCCTTTTTGACCTTTTTTACAGTAGACTATGCAATAACATTTGTTACACACTTGTGTACATATTGTATCATACTGTTACAATATATGCATGGTGGAACATGAAAATAAACAATTAAAAATTCCAGACGACTTCAAGCTGTTAGACGGTGAAAAAATATATAAATTTCACTCATTCAAATTCAACCCTTCAATACTAAGACCATCCAGTCTAAATGAAATTTACCGCTTAACCGATGCCGCTAATGAAAAAGAGGTTGGTACCAACGGTCCAGCCATCGCCGCACTTTCATCTGAGCTACATTCTATTAGGCACGCAAACCAAGGATTGTACAGTGTAATTTTTGGCCGAGATTCGTTGCGTGTTGCAATCGATTTAGTGAGTCATTACCCTAAACTAGCCAAAGTAACCATCCAAAAATTAGCTGAATTACAAGGTACAACCCACGATGACGCTCGCGAGGAAGAACCAGGTAGAATACCACACGAAGTTCGTCTAGCAACCGACCCAATCGCTATTAGATTAACCAAAGAACGCGGCTGGGGCTGGCCATATTATGGTTCAGTTGATGCTACACCCGAGTTTATTCGCACACTCAGCGCTTATTGCAAACTCTCTGAAGAAAACATCAATTTCTTATCGCAACAATATGTCGATCGAGACGGTAACAACAGAACAATCGCCGAAGCTTTGATAAATGCTGTCGATTGGATGCTAAAACGTATGAATAATAACCCTCAAGGATTACTTGAATACAAATCAGTTTTAGAACACGGCATCGAGAATCAAGTCTGGAAAGATTCTTGGGATGCCTACCATCACAGTGATGGCGCAATTGCCAATCACGAACAAGGAGTAGCCGCAATCGAAGTCCAAACCGTCTCGCATGATGCGCTTTTGGATGCGGCTGATCTTTACGACACGGCCATCATAAGCAAGTGTGAAGAGGCCACTTTGTTACGACAAAAAGCCAAGTCATTGGCTAAAAACATCATTGATATATTTTGGACAGATGATAAGGGCGGTTATTTCGTCATTGGAACCGACCGAGATAATGACGGTAAACTACGCCAACTGAAAATAAGAACATCAAACATGGGCCATGTGTTTAATTCACGAGTCTTGGACAGTGAAGAATATGCCGATAAACGTTTAGCTGTATTGAACCAATTAAAATCACCGGAAATGTTATCCGTCAGTGGCATCCGAACACTCGCCAGTGACGAAGTTAGGTATCGCGAAGGTGCTTACCATAATGGCAGCGTTTGGATTTGGGACACTCATCACATCGCAAAAGGCGCCCGTCGATACGCCAACAATCCAGAATTTGAAGCCTTCGCCAACGACCTTGATGACCGAATTATCAACGTCGTCAACAGTATAGGCGAATTCCCAGAATACGTAAGAGGCGGTGATTCAATTACAGTTAATACACGAATAATTGATGTCTATGACAATAAAGCGAATCGAATTAATCGCGTCGAACAACCACCACAAGAAGTCCAGGCCTGGACAGTTGCTGCCATTCTAGCGACTAAATGGCGCAACAACAGATAAAAATTTATTTATATTGATTTAATAAAGCCGCCAAAACGCCATTAGTCCAACCAAAGCCATCTTGCAAGGCATATTCGCCGCCATTGCCAGGTTGACCAGGATTGATGACATTATATTTCTCAACTAACTTATGTTCTTTGTTTAGATTATCTAGGTTCGTCTTGACCCAACGACGCTTGATTTCATCAGCCAATTCATTGTATCCATAATTTCTTAGGCCCTCAATCGCAACCCACTGTAACGGCGCCCAGCCATTTGGACTATCCCATTGTTCACCAGTTTCGACTAAAGTTGTCGTTAAACCACCATCTCTTAAAAAATCTCTTTTCAGACGCATCGCAATCAATTCGGCTTGATGACTTGTCGCAATTTTGGCATAGAGCGGAAAGGCAGAAGCCAGTGTCAGACGACCAGTTTTTTCACCATCGTGAAAATAATAATCACTAAAAAAGCCGGTTGATTCATCCCAACAGTAATCATTCAGCGCCTTGGCCCGACGATCGGCTAATATATGAAATTTACGGGCAAAAATAGGTTGCTTTATAAAGTCGTAAGCTTCGGCAATAGTTTGTTCTAGTTGATACAAAAGACAGTTTAAATCAATCGGCACAATATCAGCTGTTCGGATCGTCCGCATATCATTAGCATCATCTAGCCAACGCGAGCTAAAATCCCAACCAGACTCAGCCCCAGATCGCAAATGCAAAAACATGCGATCAGATTGATAATCAGGTACGTTGCCAACAGTTTTTAAATCTTCGTCGAGTGATTCAGTGCGTGGCGCGCTTTTTTTATCATAATAACGATTAAGAATAACACCATTTGGCATCTCAACAGCTCGAGCAAAGGCCTTATAATCGCTTTTAGGCAAACGCCCACTACCCTTCATCCAGAATCGGTACTCCAATACTAAATACGGCAAATACTCCAACAAAACAATATTGCCTTTATGGCTAGCTAGTAGTTTGACCATATGAGAGAAGAAAGGCGGCTGCGAACGGCTGAGAAGATAAGTTCGATTAGCGGTTGGTATAAAACCAAACTTTCGAAGCATATAAGCAGCATTTTTGACCATGCCCTCAATCATATCCCAATGATTATCAGCCGCCAGACCTAGCATAATAAAATAACTATCCCAATAAAACTGCTCCGAAAAACGCCCACCAGGCGTAACGTAGGCATATGGCAGAGCAATTAAAGAACCCTTATCATGACGCTGTTTACGCTCCAAAACACTCCACAGCTCATTGATATGTTGACGTGGCGTCATATCGGGATTAGTTTTGTAGACAGATTTTTCAGAATTTATATTATAGAAATGTTGACTTATAAAATCATGTAAATCAAATTGCGGACTATCTTTTGACAGTGCATAATCTTGTTGGATTTGTTTGATGCGATGTCTAGGCACTAAATCAGCAAACAATTTGCCGTCTTTATAAATATGATTTTGTTGAACATCAAAATACAAATCACCCAATGCTTCATCAGGACTCTTGGACGGTCGCATCAATTGCCCAACTGAAGAAAACAAAAATGATTTAATCTTCTCTTTACTAAAAAGTTGCTTTTTATCTTTGGTCATATTGCTCTAGTCATTATAGTGCTTA